>JBDGUY010000076.1:0-12799 GCA_039585935.1 Gemmatimonadota bacterium | reverse complement strand
GCGCTCGGCATGGACAGCGAACTGCTCGAGGCGCGGGTACCCGAAGAAGGTGGTGCGGAGGATCCGGCGGATGCCGGCGAGGGAGCCGAACCTGAAGCCACGACGACAGAGGACGGTCTGCCCACGATGGCCGCCCTGCAGGCGATGTCCAGGGAAGAACGCATGCAGCTCGTACAGAGCCTGGAACCGGCCCAGCGGCAGAAGCTGTTCGGGATGTTCCAGCAGATGCAGGAGCAGCAGGAAAAGGCCGCACGCGCGGACCCGAGCCGGCCCAAGGACGCCTTCGTATTCGTCAACGACGAACAGGGACTTCTGACTCTGCGACCCGTACGCATCGGTCTGTCCAGCTGGGAGTTCACCGAAGTGCTCGGTGGAATCGACGAGGGAGACGAAGTCTTCCAGGTCCCGATGGCGCTGGTACAGCAATCCGAGATGCTGGAACGGATCCGGAGCCGTACGTCCATTCCCGGCGTCAGCCGTAGCTGAGGCGGGGAGGAGCGGGCGATGTTATTCGGTGAGATCATGCGGGTCGCCCTCGAGGCGATCGCTGCCAACAAGCTGCGAAGCATGCTGACGATGCTGGGTATCGTGATCGGCGTCGCGGCGGTGATCACCATGGTGGCGCTGGGCACGGGCGCTCAGAAGGCGGTTCAGGAGCAGATCGAGCAGCTGGGCACGAACGTCCTGTCCGTCCGTCCGGGGCAGGCATGGTTCCGGGGCACGAGGGGCGGTGGTGATGCGAAGATGGAGGTGAAGGACGCGCTAGCCGTTGAACGCGAGGCTGCGACGATCACGGCAGTCGCACCGGAAATGCAACGGAATGCCCAGATCGAGTTCGGGAGAACCAACGCGAATCTCCGGGTGACCGGCACTTCTCCCAACTACCACGATGTCAACAACTACGAAGTCATTATCGGCCGGTTCTTCGACGAACAGGAAAACGAAGGACGACGTCGGGTGGCCGTGCTCGGGGGTGCAGTACCGGCGACTCTGGGCACGACGCCGGAGATGATCGTTGGCCAGAAGCTCTCGATCCAGAACGTAACGTTCGAGGTGGTCGGGGTTCTGGGCGAGAAGGGCGGCTGGAGCTGGTTCAACATGGACGAGAGGATCTTCGTTCCGATCAATACCGCCCAGTTCCGCCTGTTCGGGACGGAGCGGATCGGCTCGTTCAACGCCGTGGTCAAGGACGGTTCCAGCCAGACCCTGGCGATGGCGCAGATCGAGGAAGTACTGCGGCGCGAGCACCGACTGCGTGTCGGAGAGGACAGCGACTTCTGGATCCAGGACCGAGCTGAGCTGATGGGAACACAGCAGGAGACGACGAAGACGTTCACGTACCTGTTGGCCGGAATCGCCCTCGTCAGCCTGCTGGTGGGCGGTATCGGCATCATGAATATCATGCTGGTCTCGGTCACGGAGAGGACGCGGGAGATCGGAATCCGTATGGCCCTTGGAGCAACGCGAAGAGCTGTACTCGGGCAGTTCCTGTTCGAAGCGCTGGTACTGTGTCTCGTGGGCGGCCTCGTCGGTATCGGTATCGGTTTCGGTGCGGCCTACGCTCTGTCCGAGCTGGCGAACTGGAACACGGCGGTGTCGCCGCGAGCAGTCCTGCTTGCGGTAGCCTTTTCGGCTACGGTCGGACTGTTCTTCGGACTTTGGCCTGCCCGACGCGCGGCGTCCTTGAATCCGATCGAAGCGCTGCGCTACGAATGAGCCAGGTGTCGTTCGACGATCTTCCCGACGATGCCCGCGTGTGGTGTTTTGCCGCCGAGCCGGAGCCCGGACCGAGGGAAACTGCCCACTTGCTTGACTCTATGCAGCGCTTCCTCGATCAGTGGACGGCCCACCGACAGGCCCTCACCGCCGGCGTGACCTGGGTACATCAGCGGTTTCTGCTGGTCGGGCTCGATGAACGATCGTCAGGCGCATCTGGCTGCTCGATCGATGCGCTCATGGGCCATCTCGGCAAACTGGAGCAAGCGGTCGGCGTCCGCCTGACCGATGCGTCGTCCGTGTGGTACCGGGACGGAGCTGGCCGCATCCAGGCGGTTAACCGTGAGGGATTCCGGAAGCTGGCAGAGTCCGGCACGGTGGGCCCCCAAACCCCGGTATTTGATCTGACAGCATCGACTGTGGGATCGGTTCGCGCCGGTGAGTTCGAGCGTCCGGCTTCGATGTCCTGGCACGCGCGGCTGCTCTGAGCCGATTCCCGGTGGACGACTCTCGCACTCCCGATGCCGGCCCCCTATCCGAAGCGGTGACCGCGGTAGTCCTGTCGGGCGGTGGAGCGCGCGGGGCATACCAGGTGGGAGTCCTGCGGTGGATTGCGCGGCAGTATCCGGAGCTGAGACTACCGATTCTGACCGGAGTTTCCGCGGGCGCGATCAATGCCGCGTTTCTCGCCGGCCGCCCCGAGCCTCTGTCCGAAGCCCTCGATCTCCTTGGGGATATGTGGGGAGAGCTGTCAACCGGGGAAATCCTGCGGGCGGATGTACTCTCACTCCTGGGCAATGCATTCAAGGTCGTCATGAACCTGGGAAGCGGGGGCGCGAAACTCGCACCCCAGGTGCGGGGACTCGTGGATACGTCACCGCTGGAACGGACCCTCGAACGCGCCCTGAACCCGGAGGGGATCGCCGAAAATATCTCGCGGGGCAGACTCAAGGCGGTAGCCGTATCGGCCACATCCTATGGGACGGGCCGAACCGTCACCTTCGTCCAGGCGGCGCCGGGCATCCAGATGTGGGAGCGTACGAGACGCCACTCTGTGGCGACTCGGGTTGGCGTCGATCACGTGATGGCGTCGTCTGCGATTCCGCTGTTCTTCCCGGCGCAATCCGTCGAGGGCGAGTGGTACGGTGATGGCAGTCTGCGCCAGGGCAGCCCCCTGGCTCCGGCCGTATATCTGGGAGCCGACCGGATACTCGTCGTGTCGTCCCGATACGGTACGGGCACCCGCGAACTGGCAGGGAGAGACGATGATGGATATCCCCCGGCAGCGCAGGTTCTCGGCCTGATGTTGAATTCGATCTTCCTCGACAACCTGGATGCCGACGCAGAGCGTCTCGAGCGCATCAACGAAATCGTCGCGCGAGTGCCGTCGGAGAGGCAGTGGCTCATTTCCGAAAGACCGGTCAGTATGCTCGTTCTTCGCCCGTCGAGCGACCTTGGACGCCTGGCCGCGCGTTATGAGAACAGCTTGCCCCGTGGGCTCAGATACCTGATCCGGGGCCTCGGAACCCGGCGTGTGGCAAGTCCAGATCTGCTTTCATATCTGATGTTCGAAGGCGAATACCTGCAGGAACTCATCCGTCTCGGAGAGCGGGATGCCGAAAAGAACTGGCTGCGAATCAGGCGCTTCCTGAACGATGAGACCGGTTCGGACGGGCCTTCCGATTCCGCTTGAGTTTCATTCTGCCCGTTGTTCGGATTCAGACGTGGTTCAGCAACATCAACTCGTGCGGATGCGGCCAAAGATATACCTGGTTCTGGAGCGTAGCGACCTCGAATTTTCGCACGTAGTGACGGAGCAGAGTCACGGGAACGATGAGCGGCACGAGCCCCGCGTGATACTGTCCGATCGACTCCGTGAGTTCTGACCGGTCGTCCGTATCGAGTCCGTCAGATACATATCCAGCAAGGTGCCGCAACACGTTCGTATGTCCCTTCCGACCCGGGGCCCTGCGCATGACTTCGGTGAAGCCGGCCCGATATGCCGCGGCCACTGCGCGCACCGAATCGTCCCGGTCTGCTTCTCCGAGCAGTCTGCCCAGTCTGCGCATTCCGGCCTGATTCCTGGACATCATCACATACTTGTGCGCCGCGTGAAACTCCATCAGGCGGCGTCTTGTCGGCCCGGCCTGCTCCAGATCTTTCCATCTCCGATACGCGAAGATCCTGGTGATGTAGTTCTCTCTCAATTTCGCATCGTTCAATCGGCCCTCTTCCTCCACCGGAAGATCGGGGACGAGCTTGAGAAGCTGTGCAGCGAACGTACCGACACCGGTCCGGGAGGGCATTCCATTCGAATCCCGGACCTTCACCCGCTCCATCCCACAGCTGGGTGAATCCTTCTTCAGAACGTAGCCGGCGAGGTCGTGCTTCTCGAGTCGCGGGATCCTGTCGTCTGCGTACTTCACCATCGTCTCTGTCAGGTCCTCGCCGGAGGACGGCATCACGAGACGCGCAGAGCCGTCTTCCGTCCGCTCGAGCCGGATCGTCGGACGCGGCGTTCCGAGTCCGATCTCGACCTCCGGACACACCGGAACCCACGTCACGTAGTCTCCCAGGACATCGGTGAGGAATCGATCACGCTTGTGTCCGCCATCGTACCGGACTTCCTGCCCGAGCAGGCAGGAGGAGATACCGAGACGAAGCGGTGTGAATGAAATTGCGGTCTGTTCAGCCATCGAAGTCACCGGGATTCGGGTCGCCCGAGCATGTGCCGAAGCGCTGGCTCGAGTTCAGGGTCCTGGAATTCATAGCCGGTCGCCTGCAACTGCTCCGGGATGACCCGGGCGCTGGAAAGCAGGAGTTCATCAGCCATTCGTCCCATCGTCATGCGCAGGACGCTGGCCGGGACCGGGACCACCGCGGGACGATTGAGTACCGACCCCAGCACGGCGACGAACGTCCGGTTTCGAACCGGTCCGGGTGACACGACGTTCACCGGACCCATCAACGCACCGCTCGCCGCCGCATGGCGGGCCACAGAATCATACCGAACCGCAGGTGCACGACGCGGATCCCGGCTTCGCGTGCCGGATCCGCCGCGGCCTCCCAATCCCGGCATACGTCAGCTAGAAACCCTGCTCCGGGTTCGGCCTGCTCCGAAAGCGGCTCATCGCCCCGATCCCCGTACCACCCCGTTGCCGATGCGCAGATCAGGGTCTCGGGAGGAGAGCTCAATGAGGCCAGAGTTTCGGCCAGAAGACGCGTCCCGGCAACTCGACTGTCGCGAATCGACATGCGGCGGGAGTCCGACCAGCGGCCGGACGCTATCGACTCCCCGGCCAGGTGAACGACACAGTCGGCTCCTTCGAGACGCTCGGCGTCGACCGCCCCAGACATGGGATCCCAGATCACGCTGTCCGCGGCCGTGCCGGGGACGCGTGACGACTCACGAACGAGCGCGATCGGAACGTGGCCGCCAGTCGAGAGCACCGCGCACAGGTTGGACCCGAGCAGACCGCTGGCCCCGCTGACGACGAATCGACGACTGCCGCCGAGCCTGTATCTCTCGTGAAGTGCGAGGTCCCGAGCCGTCACACGATGTCGAAAATCGAACATGCGCTGCAGCTTACCGGACACCAGGTGGCCGGAAAGCAGAGTAGATGCGGGTTCGAGGGGCAGAGCGTATTCGACCCGGTCTTCGAGCAAGGACGCGTCCGGTTCGATCGGCTCGAATCGATGTGCATGCTCCCAGCGTGCGAAGGGTCCCTCGACCTGGATGTCCGAGAATTGGCGGCCCGGGATACAGTTGCGATGCTCGGCGACCCAGGTCACCGGTGCCGGGCCGACGCGAATCTCCAGCACAGCCCGCGCACCATCGCGAATACCGCCAGTGGACTCCAGCAATTCGATCTGCTCCCACGGAGGCGACAATCGCTGCAAGGCGCCCGGCCGGGAGTGCCAGTCGTAGACTTCCCCCGGGGGGAATGGCATACGGCTCGACTTGTGGAACACATTCAGTGCCACGGCGCTTTATCCCCGCCAGTTCGAACTCGATCAGCAAACGTGCTGCAATCAGAATACCCATTACATTACACTGTTCGGGATTCTGTTGCAGATGATCGGCAAGTTCTGGCACCGGCGAGCCGACAGAAAACCCAACGGTTCGTTCCGTGCGCGTGTTGTTCACGGGTCACGGTACCGGTGGGAATATTGAATTTGGGGAGGTCCGGTTGTTTCTGTCTGACACGAGCATTCGCCGGCCGGTACTCACATCCATGGTGGCCCTGGCAGTTGTCCTGTTCGGCGCCATCAGCTTCACGCGGCTGTCGGTACGTGAGCTTCCGGACGTGGATACACCAAATGTCTCCGTGTCGGTGTTCCTCCGCGGTGCGAACCCCCGGGTCATGGAGTCCACCGTCACCGACGTGCTCGAGGAGGAACTGAGCACGATTCCGGGTGTGCGAACCCTGAGGAGCTCGAGTTCCGAGCAATCCTCGAATATCAGCCTCGAATTCGAACTGGATCGCGATCTGGAGCTGGCGGCACAGGACGTCCGTGACGTCGTGTCCCGGGTCCGTGGAAGACTGCCGCAGGACGTACTCGATCCGGTCGTCGCCAAGCAGGAATCAGACGCCCAGCCGTTCATGTGGCTGGCCCTGTCGGCCGGCAACTTCGATCTCCTGCAGCTTTCGGACGTGGCAGACCGGGAGGTCAAGCGTCGGCTGCAATCGCTGGACGGGGTCGGTCGTGCCTTGATCGCGGGCGAGCGTCGCTACTCCATGCGCGTCTGGCTCAAAGCGCAGGAACTGGCGGCGCGTGGCCTCACGGTGCAGGACGTCCGGTCGGCCATCCGGACTCGAAGCGTGGAGATTCCGGCCGGGAGGATCGAGTCGTCCCGACGGGAGTTCACCGTGCGTTCTCTGGGCGAGCTCAAGACCCCGGAGGAGTTCGGCAACCTGGTGGTATCGAATCAGGACGGTCAGGTCGTGCGCCTCAAGGACGTGGCCCGCGTCGAGCTCGGACCCGAGGATTACCGCTCTTCCTTGCGCTACAACGGAAACTCGGCGATCGCGATCGGCGTCATCCGCCAGTCCAAGGCGAACCTGATCGAGGTGTCAGACGCCGTCCGTGCGGAACTCCCGGCCATTCAGGCTTCGCTTCCGCCGGGGGTCACGATCGACATCGGGTTCGACCAGGCTCTGTTCGTGCGGCGATCGATCAAGGAAGCCGAGGAGACTCTCGTCCTCGCGGCAATCCTGGTGATCCTGATCATCTTCGTGTTCCTCAGAAACATGCGGGCCACGATCATTCCGGGGCTGGCGATCCCCACGTCGATCCTCGCCGCATTCGGGGTTCTGTTCGCACTCGGTTTCACGATCAACAACTTCACACTGCTGGCGCTCATCCTGGGAATCGGGATCGTAGTGGACGACGCGATCATCGTGATGGAGAACGCCTACCGGCACCAGGAGGAACTGGGCGAAGAGCCGGTAGTGGCGGCACAACGCGGGACGAGTGAGATCGCATTTGCCGTCATTGCCACCACCATAGCGCTGGTGGCGGTGTTTACCCCGCTGGCGTTCCTGCAGGGCACGGCTGGCCGGCTGTTCAACGAATTCGGGATCGCGCTGACCGGTGCCGTGATCGTATCCAGCTTCATCGCCTTGACGCTGACGCCGATGCTGTGTGCGAAGGTTCTGCGGGTCCCCAAGTCGCACGGAAAGGTATTCCTCGCGTTCGAGAATACATTCGTCGCGATCGCGGAGCTGTACCAGCGAAGCCTCCAGTTCGCGGTCCGCCACCGCGCGTTCGTGATTCTTGGCGCGGTCATGGTCGTCGGTCTGGCAGTCGTGGTATTCAATCGGCTCGAGAGCGAATTCCTGCCGCCGGAAGATCGCGGCGCAATTCTCACCTTCGTCGTCGCTGCCGAGGGCTCGTCGCTCGAGTACACCGACGGTTACCAGCAGCAAGTCGAGGCGGTGCTGGAGAGGGTCCCCGAAATCCAGGGCTATTTCAGCATCGTCGGCGGATTCATGGGAGGTGTAAACCGCGGGATTATTTTTGCGCGACTCGTGGACTGGGAGGACCGCGATCGCTCCGCCCAGGAGATCACGAACGCCATCCGTCCGCAGCTGTTCGGCATTCCGGGTGTAATGGCTTTCGCCAGCGCTCCGGCTGCGATCGGGTTCGGCAGCCCGGTTCAGTACGTGGTCCGGAATCCGAATTTCGACTCACTCGCCGCGGGGATGGACCGGATGACCGCGCGTGCCCGGCAGGTTCCCGGCCTGATCAACGTGGATACGGATCTCCGGGTGAACAAGCCGGAGATTACCGTCGAGTACGAACGTGACCGAGCGGAAGATCTCGGGATCGCGATCGCCGACATTTCCGGAACCCTGCAGGTAATGCTCGGCGGGCAGCGTGTGAGCACGTTCACACGAGACAATAAGCTGTACGATGTGATCGTTCAGCTCGCGCCCGAAGCACGTTCGACGCCGGATGCGATGTCCTCGATCTACGTCAGAGGGCGAGACGGGGTGCTGGTATCCCTCGATGCCGTTGCCCGGCTCGAGGAGACCGTGGGCCCGAGACAGCTCAACCACTACGAACGCGTCCGTTCGTTCACGCTCTCCGCGAGCCTCGAAGACGGATTCCCGCTCGGAGCTGCCATCGATTCTCTGAACGTCATTTCGGCCGAGGTACTGCCTCCCGGCAGCAGCATCGCCCTCGCGGGCGAGTCCCGGGAACTGGAAGAGAGCGGAAATGCCCTGTACTTCGCGTTCGGACTGGCGCTGCTCGTCGTGTTCATGGTTCTCGCGGCGCAGTTCGAGTCGCTCATCCACCCGTTTACGGTGCTGCTCGCCGTTCCGCTGGCCGTGACAGGGGCCCTCGTGACACTGCTGGTAGCCGGTTCCACGCTGAATCTGTTCAGCCAGATCGGGATGATTCTGCTGATCGGAATCGTGACCAAGAACTCGATTCTGCTGGTCGAATATGCCAACCAGCTCAAGGACCGGGGCATGACCGGCATGGAAGCCATGCTCGAATCGGGCAGGATCAGGCTGCGCCCGATCCTCATGACATCCGTGGCTACCATCATCGCGCTCACACCGATCGCCCTCGGCCTCGGCGCCGGCTCTGCGAGCCGGCGGCCCCTCGGCTACGCCATCGTCGGAGGACTTCTGTTCTCGACGGTGTTGACGCTGTATCTGGTTCCCGTAGTCTACATCCTCCTCGACCAGGTCAGGGAGCGCGCGTCCCGGCGGGCAGCCCGACTCGAGCCGGTGGAGGCAGAGTCGTGAGAAGCAGGGGCGGCTCGAGCCGCGTCCCACGGGTGAGTGCGGCAGCCCTGTCTCTTGGATGTGCCCTGGGGGTGCTGCTCGCGTCCAGCCCTGCACGCGCTCAGGATCCTGCCGAAGTCGCGGCCCTGGTAGGCGCGTACGAGAATGAGCCGGCAACGACGGTCTCGCTGTCCGAAGCGCTGAATCGGGCGGCAGGAGTAGATCCCGACTACGTCGCAGCTCTGCGACGGGTTGGTGACGCCGAGTGGGTGCGCCGCTCAGCCTGGTCGGCATTCTTGCTTCCGGTAATCGATTTTCGCTGGTCGTGGAGCAAGTATTCCAGCCCCCAGTTCAACATCGGGACCGGCGAGGAAACGGACCAGCTCACTCAGTTCGGTCTGATCGGATCTTACACCCTGTTCAATGGTCGGCGCGTGTTCGATCTGAAGGCGGCCAATGCCGACGTGGATGGGGCGGAGGCTGGGGAGCGCCGGCAGAGGTTTTCTACCGCGCTGGGCACGGAAGCCGACTACTACGATGCTCTCGCGCAAAAGGAGCTCCTGCGGGTCGCCGATGAGAGGGTTCGGAGGGCTGAAGAACAACTCATGGTTGCCAGGGCGCGGGTGCTGGCCGGGGCGGCTGTGCAGACCGATTCACTGCAGCTCGTACTCGAGCTCACGCGGGCTCAGGTGGATCTACTCAGGCAGGAGTCAGCGCTGTCCGTCTCTCAGCTGCAGCTGGGACGTCGGGTAGGAATCCCGGGCAGAGTGGCTGCGGAACCCCTCGATACCCTTCCCGCTCAGGCACTCCCGCTGACCGAGTCCCAGGCGATCGAGGAAGCCGTGTCCGTAAGTCCGATCGTGGAGTCTGCGCGGGCCGAACAACGGAGAACGGACGCCCTGTTCAAGTCCGAACGCAGCTCCTATCTCCCGACGTTGAGTCTGTTCGGAAGCTGGGCTGGATTTGACGACGACATCGTACCCGACGCTACCAAGCGCGCCACGTTCGGCGTCTCACTCAACTTTCCGATATGGGATGGGGCGCTGCGAGAGATTCGGGTCTACAGGGCCAGTACCGCGCGACAGATCTCGGAGGCCGCCCGGCGAGACACCGAGCTTGGAGTCGGGCGGGACATGGCTGAGGCTTATATGGCCTACAACACGGCCCGCGCGAGTGCTGAACTCGCGGCGAATGCGGTTATTGTTGCGCGCGAGAATCTGCGTGTCCAGGAGGAGCGGTATCGGGCCGGCGCGACTACGATTATCGACTTGATTACGGCGCAGGTAGATCAGACGGAAGCGGAGGCCGGTCTCGTCCAGGCGCGTTTCACGACGCGACTCGCCCGGGCGGCAGTAGAGGCCATTCTTGGACGACGACTCACAAGCACACGATGATGCGGGAGGAGGGCGCGGCGATGGCACACGCCAGGGCGTGGCGGGCCGCAGTGATGGCATTGGCATTCGTGGCCGCCTGCGGCGGTGACGGAGGCGAGGCGGGACCGGGCGGAGGAGGGGGCGAGGGAGGCCCGCCGCCCATGCCGGTGGACGTAATGCTCGCGGTAACGGACACGGTGCAGGAGGAGATCCGCGCCACGGGACAGATCGAGGCTGTTCAGTCGATCGAACTTCAACCCGAGGTGTCAGGACGACTCGCGAGTATCCCGGCGACCGAGGGACGGGAGGTGAGGCGAGGAGCGCATCTATTCAAAGTGGACGACACTGAGCTCCAGGCCCAGGTCGCCCGTCTCGAGGCCCAGGTAGACCTTGCCGAACAGGCTCTCGGGAGAACCCAGGACCTGCTGGAGCGCAACGCTTCCTCGCAGGCGGACCTGGAGCAGGCTGAGGCCACGGCTCGGAGTGCACGCGCAGAGTTGCTTCTCCAGCAGACGCGGCTCGAGCGGACCGTGGTACGGGCCCCGTTCTCCGGAGTGGTTGGTGAGCGACTGGTGAGTGTCGGGGACTACGTGACTCCGCAGACAGAGCTCACGACCCTTCAGACGGTCGATCCGCAACGGGCTGCGTTCCGGGTCCCTGAACGCCACGCAGAGGTTCTGGAAGTGGGTCAGGAAGTGACGTTCGTGGTTGCGGCGATGTCCGGGCAGGCCTACACGGGGACGGTGGATTTCGTCGATCCTCGTGTTCAGCTTCCAGGTCGGACGATCATGGTCAAGGCCCTGGTATCCAACGAAGATCGATCGCTCAAGTCGGGCATGTTCATCGAGGCGCGACTCGTCGTGGCGGTGCGACCGGAGGCGGTCGTCGTGCCGGAAGATGCGATTCTCCCGTTGTCAGGCGCCGATTACATCTGGGTCGTAACGCCCGAGGGAACGGCAACCCGAAGGGAAGTCCAGATCGGAGTCCGGACTACCGGGTACGTGGAAATCCGGGATGGTATCACTACCGGTGAGCAGGTGGTCGTGGGTGGGATCGAACGTATGGGTGAGGGATCGCCTGTCACTCCGAACGTTCTCGAGCGCACGCGCGACTGAAACGGACTGCTACCGGTACGGGCTGCTCCTCGTCTGGCCGAGGACCGGCCTCGCTAGCCTGCTGGACCGGCCTGTGCGGGGCTCTCCGGTCCCCAGGAGAGATGAAGGCCAGCGGTCCCGTAGTCCAGTATGGCGTACACGGACGCGGTTCCGACCAGCAGGATCGCCACGTTGATATACTCCGGCGCGAGGATCAGCGTGAAGAGTGCCCCCACCTGCAGGGCGGTCGTGATTCGGCCACCTTGTCGCGACTGGAACGGGAGGTGCTTTCCGGCCAGCCTCGTCACCACGAACACGCCGCCCGTAAAGATGTCCCGCAGGATCAGAATCACGAATCCGGCCCAGTCCAGATATCCCGTCGGCAGGAACGACACGAGCCCCAGAAACACGAATATCCGATCGCACAGCGGATCGAGCAGCGCGCCGATCTCGGTTTGCGTGCCCGTCAGTCGGGCGACGAATCCGTCCAGCAGGTCGGTAGCAGCACCCACGGCCACGATAGCCGCAACCCAGCGCAAATCGTGAACGGCGACAAATGCCATCCCGAGAGGGATCCGGGCGAGCGAGAGGAAGTTCGCCGGGGTCAGGAATCCAGCGTCTGAGGCAGTTGCAGCTCCCGAGTCAGCTTCGTTATGTGTCACACGGGCTCCAGGTAGTCTGTGACGGCATCTGAGAACGGCAGCGGCTTCAGATGGAAGACCGTACGCACCGGGTTCTCGTCCGTCGGCAGGACGCTGCCGAACCGCAGTATGTCGAGCTGTGCAGTCGAGAACGGGCTGGGCAGGCCCAGCCGGGCCGCCACGCGTGACGCCGGACGAGCCAGAGCCAGGGGAAACGGGATGATTGGCCTCGATCGCCCGATCGTCTCCGCGAGGACCCGAATGATCCGCACGAAGCTGAGCCGCTCCGGCCCGGCGAGGTTCAAGGTTCGACAGGCAACATCGGGACTTTCGATCGCCTGTGTCAGCACGTCTACCATGTCCTCGACTGCCAGTGGTTGGAGCTCGAACGTACCGTCCCCCAGCATGGGAAACACAGGCAACGCATCCAGAATCCGTACGATAGGCGTCGTGAAATGATCGCCGGGCCCATACACGACCGACGGTCGGAGGATCACGAAGTCCGGATCCGCCGACATCACTACGTCTTCCGCCTCGAACTTCGTTCGAAAAAACTCCCCTGCGTCCGGACTGGCCCCGAGAGCGCTGACGAATACGATGCGCTCGACATCAGACTTGCGGATCTCCCATACGAGATTGCGCGTACCGGTCCCGTGCTCCCGCCCGAGGCTCGTTCCGCCCCGTGCCTCGAACCGTCCCGCCAGGTGGACGACTCGATCACAACCGGCAGCGAT
>JBDGUY010000075.1:0-8497 GCA_039585935.1 Gemmatimonadota bacterium | reverse complement strand
GTTGGACGACTCCACGGTCGCCAACGCACAGTCGGGAATCGGCTCGTTCGCAGGCGGGATGGAGGAACTGGAGACATTGCTGGAGAAAGAGTCTCAATCGATCGAGAAACTGATCCAGGGCCTATCGGCGACATCCACCCGGCTGTCCGAACTCACTTCAGGCCCCGAGCTCGATCGGACGATGGCTCATCTCGACTCACTGACGGCCCGACTCGCGGAAGCGAGCACGGACCTCGATCAAACCTCGGAGTCACTCGCTTCGATTCTCTCGAAGATCGACGGCGGAGAGGGCAGTCTCGGTCTGATGGTCAACGATTCCTCCCTTTACGTAAGCCTGACGGCGACGCTGCAGAACATGGAATCGGCGTCGGAGGAGATCGCCCTGCTGACGCGTGATATCAGGGAACGTCCGGAGCACTATACGGCGGGGCTGAAGTTCTCGGTGTTCTGATCCTCGTGGAAGAGTCCGCCGCGATCAGGCGGTCAGCAGAGGTTTGACGACCAGGAACCATACCGCGAGCGTAGCGAACACTACCGCGAGAATCACCTTGGCGCTGGTCGAGAGCAGCGGCCAGCTTCGGCCCTCGCTGTCGCTCACCGATTTCCAGGCCCCGGTCTTCCGGACTCCCTTCTCGGGAGCGATCTCGAACGCCCAGGCGAGCAACAGCACCACGGGAAGTCCCGCAAACGCCAGATAGATCAGCGGCAGCATGGCGACGTCGTTGATCCCGAGCAGCGGCAGCGCGATGTCTGCTGCCCCGATCACTGCCCACGCGACTCCCGAATACATGACGGCCGCGCTCCACACTTTTCTGCGTCGCAGCTCCTCCCAGAGCGTGAGTTTCCCCTTCCTGATCGTATCCGGAACCGGCGTCGGCTCTCCGGCTCCTGATTCCGGGTCCACGGAGCCACGCCTCAGAGCGGCCCCCATCTCCTGGGCGGACCCGAATCTGTCCGCCGGCAGCCGCGACAGCGCTTTGCGGAGTACCTCATCCACGCCCGCTGGAATCGACGGACGAGTCGTACGAATCGAGCCAGGGTCCTCGGAGAGCCGCCGAGACATCGTCATCTGAGCCGTTCGTGAAGCGAACGGCGCCTCCCCGCACAGCATCTCGCAGATCACACAGGCGGCCGCGTAGAGGTCGCTGCGGTGATCCATGGTTTCGCCACCGGCCTGCTCGGGACTCATGTAGGACGGCGTCCCGACCACGATGCCTGTTCCCGTGAGACGCTCGCCGCCGCCTTCCTCGAGGGCACGCGCCACGCCGAAGTCCGATATCAATGCGTGGTTGGCCGCCAGCAGGATGTTCGCCGGCTTGATATCGCGGTGCAGGACGCCCTGGTCGTGCGCATACCCAAGTCCGTCCAGGATTTCGCCCCCGATGCGAAGCGCATCAGCTACCGGGAGCATGCGCTCGCGGCTCAGCCGGTCGCGCAGTGACTCCCCGTCCAGAAGCGGTGCTACGTGATACAGCAGGCCGTCGGCCTCTCCCGAATCGTACAGTGGCAGGATATGGGGGTGCGCGAGAGGCGCGACGAAATCGATCTCGCGCAGAAAGCGCTCCCGGCCGAGAACGGCCGTCACTTCAGGGTGGAGCACTTTCACTGCCACCTCGCGCGGGCGTCTGAGATCCTCCGCCCTGAACACCACGGAAGTACCACCGCGGCCGATTTCCTCGACGATGCGATACCTTCCGTCGAGAGCCTGCCGTGCACGTTCCAGCAATCTGGTCGGTGAAATGAGACCGATCTCCGTTCAGAGTCCCGTCGGGTGATCCACGAACGACCAGCTCAGGTCGAACCGGCCTGCCAGCATCTCGGCCAAGCCCTTCACCCCAAGAGTTTCCGTGGCGTAATGCCCCGCATACACAACGTTCACGCCGAGCTCCATCGCGTCGTGGAAGCTGTGATGAGAGCCCTCGCCCGTAATGAATGTGTCCAGACCCGCCGAATGGGCGTCCTCGATCGAAGAGTCGGCGCCCCCCGTGATGATGCCGACCCGGCGAACGTGGTTCGGCCCACCGCGAATCACGAACGGTTGTGTGTCGCAGACGCTGCCGACTCGACCGGTCAACTCGTCCAGTGAGAGGTCGACCGCCGACCAGACTCCGATTTCATCCAGCCCCCTCCAGCTGCCGAATCGTCCTTCGATTTCGAGTCCGAGGGCCCGGGCGAGGAGACTGTTGTTTCCGATCTCGGGATGCACGTCCAGGGGAGCGTGGGCACTGTACAGTGCCAGGTCGGCGTCGAACAGCGCCTTGAGCCGGCGGTAGGTTCTCCCGGTCACCGGAAGCGGGTCACCCCAGAACAGGCCGTGGTGGACGAGGAGAAGTTGCGCACCTTCCTGTGCCGCGGCTTCGATCGTGGTCTGACACGCGTCCACGGCGGCACAGATCCGTTCGACGGGAGACCGCGCATCCACCTGGAGGCCGTTGCGGGCGCCAGGCGCATCGGGAATTCGATCGACCTCCAGATACTCGTCCAGGAACTCGACGATCTCGTGAAGATCCGCCACCTTGCCTCCTTTCCCGGACCGGGTCCGAGACACGCCGGCCGAGACCTAGTATGCCTTGGCCCGAACGACCTCGTACCGTGATTCGGCACCACACAGACACCGGGCCGGAGCCTGCTCCGTCCGGAATTCCTCGTCCGGGATCACCCGGATCGTCGCCTTCGTTTCATCCTTGACGCGGGCTTCGCATTCCGCTTCCCCGCACCAGCCGGTGAATACGAATCCGCCCTGTCCATCGACGATCGAGCGAAATTCGTCCATGGTCTCGACACCTCGAACCGTGCTCGCCTCGCGGCGGGCCCGCGCACCTTCCAGCAATTCGTCCTGCATCCGGACGAGTAGCGCCGGAATTTCTTCCACCAGGGCCTCGAGAGGAATCGGCTTCTTTCTCTCTTCACCTTCCGGCGTAAAGCGCCGGACGGACATCACGTGCCCCGCCTCCACGTCGCGCGGCCCGATCTCCAGTCGTACCGGGACTCCGCGTCGCTCCCAGTCGTAGTACTTGGCTCCCGGGTTCATGCCTTCCCGGACATCCAGCTTCGAACGGATTCCGACTTCGGCGAGCCGCGACACGACATCCTCACCGGACGCGAGCACGACCGACTTCTGGTCGTCGTTCCTCCAGATCGGAACGACGACGACCTGTACCGGTGCCAGGCGCGGAGGCAGGACCAGCCCCGTGTCGTCCCCGTGCGCCATGATCAGAGCCCCGATCAGCCGGGTCGACACCCCCCACGAGGTGCTCCATACGTAGTCGTGCTCCCCTTCCTCCGTCTGGTACCGCACGTCGAACGCTTCCGCGAAATTCTGGCCAAGGTTGTGACTCGTCCCGGCCTGCAGAGCCTTGTTGTCCTTCATCAGTCCTTCAGTCGCGTAGGTGCGGAGCGCACCTGCGAACTTCTCGGATTCCGACTTTCGGCCGGTGATCACCGGCATCGCCATCCAGTCTTCCATGAAGGACCGGTAGACACCCAGCATTCGAAGCGTCTCCTCCTCGGCCTCTTCCTGCGATGCGTGCGCAGTATGTCCCTCCTGCCACAGGAACTCCGTGGTGCGAAGGAAGGGACGCGTCCGCATTTCCCACCGGACGACATTGGCCCACTGATTCAGCAGCACCGGCAGATCCCGGTAGGACTGGATCCAGTCACTGAGGATCGGCCAGATGATCGCCTCCGAAGTCGGTCGGATGACGAGTGGCTCCTCGAGCTCCGCTCCTCCGGCGTGGGTCACAACCGCGGTTTCAGGCGCGAAGCCCTCGACGTGCTCGGCCTCGCGATCGAGAGCGGACTTCGGAAGAAACAGTGGGAAGTACGCATTCTCGTGGCCCGTGGCCTTGAACATCCCGTCCAGAGCTGCCTGGATCAGCTCCCAGATCCGGTACCCGTAGGGGCGAATCACCATGCAGCCACGAACCTGCGAGTGGCTTGCGAGCTCGGCCTGCTGAACGATCTCATTGTACCAGGCCGAGAAGTCCTCAGCCTGTGGTGTCAGTCCTCTGTCGTTCCCCATGATCTCCCGTTCATCGGCGGCCTGCTTCGTCCGCCCTGGCAGTAAGTGTGTCAGGCCTCGAGCAACGCCTCGATCGCCATGCGCTGCTCGTCGCCCGAACCCATTGTCCGGACCAACGCTTCGCCGTTCTCCGCCTCTTCGGGGCCGATCACGATCGCCCGCTCGGCGCCTGACCGGTTCGCCACCTTGAACTGGCGGCCTACGCTCCGGGAGGCGAAATCGTATGCCACCCGTCGGCCGCTGTCTCGCAAACCATGGGCAACTCGCAGCGCGACCGATCTCTGCTCCGGCGTCACGCAGATCACATAATCGTCGATCGGGCTCGGCACGGGCGGTACGAGGCCCCGAGCCTTGAGCAACTCGCCGAGCACCACGTCGCCCATCCCGAACCCCAGGGCCGGCAGGTCGGGTCCACCAACCGCAGCGAGCAACTCGTCGTACCTTCCGCCACCGCAGATCGCCCGGAATTCACCCTTGCGATCCCACAGTTCAAACACGGTTCCCGTGTAGTACGCGAGCCCCCGGACGAGGCTCGGATCGAAGCGTATGTAGTCTCCGAGACCGAAGGACTCAAGATTCTCGATCACCCGCCCCAGGCGCGCGGCGGCGTCGCGAACCCCGGAGTCGGCTCCCGCCGCCTCTACCAATTCTGCAAGGTCCATGTCCGCCAGACCCAACAACAGGCGCGATGCAGATTCTCCGGCACCCGCCTCCTGCAGGCGCTGGACAACCCAGGCATCACTCTCCCTGTCCAGCTTGTCGAGGGCCGCAAACGCCGCACCCAGCCCGGCTGCAGGAATCCCTTGCTGCGTGAGCAGTCCACCTACGAGAGCGCGATCCGAAATCCGCGCGACGAAGTCGTCGGCTCCGAGACCAAATCCTCGAAGCATGTCGATGGCCGCTGCGATGATCTCGGAGTCGGCCAGATCACCTGCTTCACCCACGATGTCCAGGTTCAGCTGGAAGTGTTCGCGCAACCGACCCTTCTGCGGCCGTTCGTAACGGAACAGCTGGGGCACGGAGTACCAGCGTATCGGTCTCGGAAGACCTCCGGCGCGGGCTCCGACCATGCGGGCGAACGACGGTGTCATCTCGGGTCGGAGCGCGACTTCCCTTCCGCCCTGATCGGTGAAACGGTACAGCTGTCCGACGATCTCCTCACCCGATTTCCGGACATAGAGATCCAATGGCTCGAGCGGCGGGCCGTCGTATTCGACGAAGCCGTACCGCTCCGCGACCGTGCGCCACACCGACACGATGTGCTTCCTGAGCGACATCTGTTCAGGGTAGAAGTCGCGGAATCCGGGCAGGCTCGAAAGATCCATAGGCGGCGCAAGCTACGGGCGTACGAAGGGACGGTGCAATAGAAAACGCCGCCCGGCAGCGATCAGTCCGGGCGGCATAGACTCGGCGGAATGCTCCGGGGCGTCACGCGAGATGAAGCTCGCGGGTCCCGGTGCCCCGCTCAGTCCTCCGAACGACAATACCTGTCGTAAGCCTGCTTTAGATCGTTCGCGATCTCCGTCGCGTCACGGCCCTCGATTTCGTGCCGCTCGAGCATGAACACGTGCTCGCCGTCTCGGAACAGGGCTATCGACGGACTGGATGGCCGATAGCCGGCCATGAATTCACGCGCCCGGTCCGTCGCCTCGAGGTCCTGACCGGCGAACACGGTGAGGAGCTTCTGCGGCTGAATCTCGTGACCCGTGGCAATGGCCACCGCCGGTCGGGCATTTGCGGCAGCACACCCGCAAACGGAATTGATGACGAGCAGGGCGGAGCCGTTCGCATCGGAGAGCGCGGCGTCGACATCGGCGGCTGACAGGAGTTCCTCGGCCCCAAGGCGGGCGAGCTCCTCCCGCATGGGCTTTACGACCTCTGGATTGTATGGCATCAGTCTTGTCCCCTGGGGATATCGGTTACGCGTTACAGGCCGGGGGCATCATCGATCTCAGCCGTCACCGTGTGTTCTGAGAGCAAACGAAGAGCATCCCCGACTGTATGACTCGATCCGGTCACGAGTACCGTGCCGTCACCGGCGAGTTCCCGCGCTCGGATCATCGCCTGATCGAATTCCGGTACGACTTCGATGCGATGTCCCGGCACCGAGCGACATGCCTCCTTCGGATTCCAATGCCGTGAAGCTGGAGCCGACGGGGGAACCGTGAACACGGCAGCGGTCGTGTGTCGCAGCACGGGCTCGAGCATGTCATGCCACGGCTTGTCACCGAGAATACCGATCAGACCGACGACCGGTCGAGGAAGAGGAATCCGATCGAGAGCCGCGTCCAGGGCGCGCACGCCTGCTGGATTGTGCGCCACGTCCAGCACGACCGTTCCTTCGGTTCGGGCCAGGATCTGGAAGCGACCTGGCCAGACCACGCCTGCCAATGCCGCCCGACTGCCGTCCGGCTCGAGGGCGTGACCGGCAGCCTGGACGACGGACAGCGCGAGGGCTGCGTTGCCCGCCTGGTGTTCGCCCGGAAGAGGAATTCGAAACCGCTCGCGATCGAGGCCCCACGGCGCTCGATACGTGAACCCCGTACCGGTTGGGCCGGTATCGACTTCCTCGGCACGAATGTCCCGCCCGAGGCCGTACAGCGGAGCACCGAGCTCGAAAGCACGTCTGGCGAGAATCGCCTGCAGCGGCTTCGGCAGCGAGCCCGAGACTACCGGGGTCCCGGCCTTGACGATCCCCGCTTTCTCCCGGGTGATCTGCTCGAGGCTGTCGCCGAGATAGTCTGCGTGATCCATGTCGACATTCGTGATCACGCACGAGCGGGGATCGAGGATATTCGTCGCGTCGAGTCTGCCCCCGAGTCCGACTTCGACTACGGCCTGCTCGACCCCGGTCCGGGCGAATGCCAGTAAGGCCACTGCCGTGATGGACTCGAAGAACGTCGCTCCGTGGAGCTCGGCATGCGGCAGGATGTCGGATGCACATTGTTCGAGCAGCACATGATCGATCGGTCGGCCGTCAATACGGATGCGCTCCGCCGGTTCGACGAGGTGAGGTGAGGTGTAAAGGCCCGTTCGAAAACCACATCCGCGCAGCAGGCTCTCCGCCATTACCGCGACCGAGCCCTTCCCGTTCGTCCCTCCGATGAGTATCGACTCATAGGAACGCTGGGGTTCACCCACCGACTCCAGCATCGAGCGGATCCGTCCGAGGCCCCAGACGATTTCTGTCGACGGGCTGCGGCTCAGCAGGGTCGCGAAGGCGTCCCGGCTATTTTCTTTAGCAGTCAGCACATGTGGTCGAGGAGGACGGTGATCGATTCCTTCAATTCGCCGCGCGGAACGATCGTGTCCACCATTCCGTGCTCGAGAAGAAACTCCGACGTCTGAAACCCGTCCGGCAGGTCCTGGCGGATCGTCTCCTTGATCACTCGCGGACCCGCGAATCCGATCAGCGCACCGGGTTCTGCGAGATTGACATCGCCCAGCATGGCGTAGCTTGCCGTGACACCACCCGTCGTCGGGTGAGTAAGCAAGCTGATATACGGGAGCCCGTGCTCGGCGAGCCTCTGGAGCGCCGCCGCCGTCTTCGCGAGCTGCATGAGCGAGAAGATCCCTTCCTGCATTCTCGCGCCTCCCGAGGCGGACACGATGATCACCGGAGCTTCGCGATCGACCGCGCGCTCGATCATCCGGGCGATCTTCTCTCCGACCACCGAGCCCATGCTGCCGCCGATGAATCCGAAGTCCATCACCCCGACGCAGACGAGCCGGCCATTGATCTTTCCGGCGCCGGTGAGCACGGCGTCTCGCGTGCCGACTTTTGCCTCTGCCTGTTCGACCCGCTTGGTATACGGCTTCGAGTCCACGAACCCGAGCGGATCCCCGGACCTGAGCTCCAGGTCGAATTCTTCCTCGAACCCGGCATCCAGCAGGAGATCGACGTATGCCGGAGCTGGAATTCGAAAATGATTCCCGCACTCCGGACACACGTACAGATTCTCCGTGAGCCGACGCACATAGAGGATCTCACCGCACGATTCGCACTTCTCCCACACGTCCGCGGCCATTTCCCGCTTCTGGGAGACGAGCTTCTGCTTTTCCTTCCGGAACCAGGCCATTTGCACTCCGAGCGGATGTTGTCGGCCGGGAATATACAGATCACGCGTCCGGGCTGCGATCCTCGGGCGGCCGAGACCTGTGATCAGCTCTCGAAAGCAGTCCGGGAGATCAGCGCTACGCCGATGAATGTCATGAGGAGAAAGGTCCCGCCATAGCTCAGAAACGGGAGTGGAAGACCGGTAACCGGCATCAGTCCGACGGTCATGCCAATGTTGATCACGAGGTGCGCAAACCACGCACCGAACAGAGAGAACGTCAGGATACTCCCGAAGTTCTGGCTCGATCCCATGGCGATTCGGACGATGCGCTGCAGGAGCCAGCCGAACGCCGCCAGGACCACCAGCACGCCGACGAATCCGAATTCTTCTCCGATCACGGAGAATATGAAATCGGTGT
>JBDGUY010000074.1:0-8499 GCA_039585935.1 Gemmatimonadota bacterium | reverse complement strand
TGATCCGCCCACGCAGGCTGCAGGAGAGCTCGGTGTCGCCTGCCAGGACCAGGTAGGCCCCGCCCGCGCCGCGTAGAATCCTCCCGATCACGAGAGCATCACGAATCCGCTCCGACCAGATCTTCGAGACAATTCCACGCCAGCAGGGCGCACTTGACGCGAACCGGGAATTTCGCCACGCCGGCCAGGGCCCGCAGGTCGCCAAGGTGCTCGTCCGTCGCCGCGTCAGCGTCACCGTGCAGCATCCGGGTGAAGGTCGCGTCCAGTGTCAGCGCCTCCTCGATCGAGCGGCCCTTGAGACGATCCGTCATCATCGATGCGGAGGCCTGGCTGATCGAGCAGCCGTGTCCCTCGAATGCAGCGTCCACGATTCGACCATTGCGCACCGTGAGCAGCAGCTCGATGACATCGCCGCACAGCGGGTTGTTCATGGTGATGTTATGCGTCGCGTCTTCGACCACGCCCTTGTTCCGGGGTTTGCGATAGTGGTCGAGAATGACCTCCTGATACAGCTGATGCAGCGGAGCCTCGGAATCGTGCCCCTGCTGGTTCGGATCGTGTTCGTTCATCGGCCCGGGGGGTACGGGTTCACGACGGGCGCCGGAGCAGGGGCCGATTGCTCAGGCGAAACCGCCAAACAGTTTGCGCGCCGCCAGGAGCCCGTCCACCAGCGCGTCGATCTCTTCGTGCGTGTTGTAAAGGTAGACGCTGGCCCGCGCGGTCGCATCCACGCCCAGGTGGTTCATGAGTGGCTGGTTGCAGTGATGGCCGGCGCGAATCGCGATTCCGTGGGCATCGAGGATCGTCGCCAGGTCGTGCGCGTGGATGTCTCCGTACCGGAAGGAGATCACGCCGACCCGGTCCGTGCGGGGTCCGAACAGGTCGAAGCCCTCCAACTCCGTGAGCCGATCGAGAGCATACTCCGTGAGCACGGTCTCATGCTGGTGGATCTCGTCGAGCCCCAGCCGCGTCAGGTACCGCACTGCAGCCCTGAGGCCGACCGCGTCGCCCACGCTGGGGGTGCCCGCCTCGAACTTGTGCGGCACGGCCGCCCAGGATGACCCGTCCAGCCGGACCTCGGAAATCATCTCGCCGCCACCCTGGTAGGGAGGCATCTCCTCGAGAAGCTCCTTCCGTCCCCACAGGGCCCCGATGCCTGTCGGCCCGCACATCTTGTGACCGCTGAACGCGTAGAAGTCGCAGCCGATCTCGGAAACGTCAACGTCCAGGTGCGGAGCCGCCTGTGCCCCGTCGATCAGGCAGAGGGCACCGGCCTCGTGCGCCAGGGCGGCGATCTCCGCTACCGGGTTCACGACGCCCAGCGTGTTCGACACGTGGGTCACCGCGACCATGCGGGTGCGAGGTCCGATCTTCGCCGCCAGGTCCTCCAGGTCGAGCCGTCCGTCCGCGGTCAGACCTGCGAACTGCAGCCGGGCCCCTGTGCGGGCCGCGATCAGCTGCCATGGGACGAGGTTGGAGTGGTGCTCCATAAGGGTGAGCAGGATCTCGTCGCCTTCGCTAAGATTCGCGCCCCCCCAGCTCGCCGCCACGAGGTTGATCGATTCGGTCGTGCCTCGCGTGAATACCAGTTCCTTGGTGCGCCCACCGATGAAATCGGCCACGACCGCCCGCGCAGACTCGTAGGCGTCGGTCGCCTCGACGCTCAGCTGATGGGCGCCCCGATGTACGTTCGCATGCGAATTGAGGAAGTATCCGGAAACTGCCGCGACTACGACCGCGGGCTTCTGCGAACTGGCCGCGTTGTCGAGATAGACGAGCGGGTGTCCGTGGATCCTCCGTTGGAGGATCGGAAAGTCCTGCCGGATCTTCGTGACGTCCAGCGAACTTATGGAGGTCATCATCCCGCCCCGGAGTAGGTCAGTCCAGGTTGACCTGGATCTCGTCTCCCTCGACTCGGCACTCGTAGACACGCACCGGCTTCACGGCAGGTAACGCCTTCGCCGCCCCGGTCTCGAGATCGAACCGGGCACCGTGCAGAAGACAGGTGACCTGGCCACCGTCGAGTTCGCCATCGGAGAGGGGAAACTCCTCGTGCGAACACTCGTCGTGCAAGGCATGCACCCGGCCGCCCGCGTGGGCGAGCACGAGCTTCACACCATTGGCCTCCACCGGGAGAAGAGCGTTCTCGGGCACGTCCGACAACCGGGCGACCGTGACGAACCCGCTCACCGGGAGACTCCGATCTTGAGCTCGATCGCCTCGCGGATCCGCTCCCGGGTGCCTTCCAGCGGTACGCGGGACAGGACTTCGTCGAAGAATCCGAGCACGAGAAGGCGCTCTGCCTCCGGGCGTGACAGACCTCGACTCATCAGGTAAAACAACTGGGTCTCGTCGACCTGACCGACCGTGGCACCGTGCGAGCAGCGCACGTCGTCCGCCTCGATCTCCAGGTTCGGGAGGGCGACGGCCTCTGCCTGGTCGCTGAGCAGCAGATTGCGATTCGTCTGGTAGGCATCGGTAAGCTGAGCCCCTTCGGCTACCCTGATCAGGCCCCGGAACACGCTGTGCGCCTGGCCTGCCAGCGCGCCCTTGAACAACAAGTCGCTACGCGCGTGAGGAGCTGCATGGTTCTGGAGCGTATGGTGATCGAAATGCTGATCCCGGTCTCCGAACCACAACGCCAGCATCTCGCTTTCGGATCCGGGTCCGAGCAGGTGGGCCGACACATCGCAACGCGCGAGATCGGCGCCGAGCGTTACGTTGAACACGTTCAGCGTGCTGTCCCGACCCGTGTTCGCGTGCTGCATGCTGAAGTGCTTTACGCCTCGCCCGTAGTGCTGCACGGCCAGATAGCGGACGACAGCGTTCTCCGCTCCGAAAATCTCCACCCCGTTCAGGCTCAGGGACTCCGAGTCGAGGTCCGGCGAGATGTACTCATCGATACAGGTGATCTCGGCTCCGGGCTCGGCAATGATCAGAGAATGCGAGGAGAGCAGCGCGCCGGTCTCGTCCAGATAACGCAGAGCGTGGACCGGATGCGGGACTGACACGTTCTTTGGCACATACAGCACGTAGCCGCCCGACAACAATGCCGTATGCAGGGCCCACAGCTTTCGCTCGGACGGCGCGACATCGCTGCGAAACAAGAACCGTTCGAGGATCTCCGGGTGGTTCGCCGCGATCTCATCGATCGGTGCGTACACGACGCCGCGATCCGCGAGGTCGGAATCCACGCGAATGTGCTCGACGGTTCCGTTGTGCTGAATGAATACGGCGCTTCGCTTGCGATCGCTGTCCAGCACTTCGCGCACCGGGTCGGGCAGGTCTTCCTTCGACCGGGCCCGGTCGCCAGCGGTGCCGACGGGCATATAAGCGGCCGGGTCGAGGTCGCTGATGTCCGTGTAGCGCCACTCTTCCAGGCGGCGCGTCGGCATAGGCTCCGCGAGCCAGTCGGCCCACGCTTCGCGCCGGCGGGATGCCAGCAGCTCGGGCTCGGTCCGACTCTGAACCCACTCATTGAGCCTGTCCCCGGCGTCAGTGGCGGCGCCGGGCTCGGTGATCGTAGTTCCCTCGGGCAACTTCCCGCTCCTCATGTCTGTTCGCGTGGCCGGGGTCACGGACGAGCCGTAATCAGCCGACGCTGCCTTCCATCTCGAGTTCGATCAATCGGTTGAGCTCGATCGCGTATTCGAGCGGCAGCTCCTTCGCGATCGGTTCGATGAATCCTCGCACGACCATCGTCATCGCCTGCTCTTCCGACAGTCCACGACTCATCAGGTAGAACAACTGCTCCTCGCCGACCTTGGATACCGATGCTTCGTGTCCGATCGTCGACTGGTTCTCGTCGATTTCGATGTACGGGTAGGTATCGGTACGCGACGTTTCGTTCAGCAGCAGCGCGTCGCACTCCACGTTCGACTTCGAATTGACCGCCCCATCGTAGACCTTGCACAGGCCGCGGTACGACGACCGCCCCGTGCCCTTCGAGATCGACTTGGAGACGATCTGCGAGGTCGTGTTCGGCGCCGCGTGAACCACCTTGCCGCCCGTGTCCTGGTGCTGTCCGTCGCCCGCATACGCGATTGACAGGATTTCACCGTGTGCCCGTTCGCCGACCAGGTAGCAGGACGGGTACTTCATCGTCAGCTTCGAGCCCAGGTTCCCGTCCACCCATTCCATGTTGGCATTCTCGTGCACCATCGCCCGCTGAGTCACGAGATTGTACATGTTGTTCGACCAGTTCTGAATCGTCGTGTACCGGAAGCGGGCATTCTTCTTCACGATGATTTCGATCACGCCGGAATGGAACGACTCGGTCGTGTAAACCGGCGCCGTACAGCCCTCGATGTAGTGCGCCTGCGAGCCCTCCTCGCAGATGATCAGCGTTCGCTCGAACTGGCCCATCTGCTCCGCGTTGACGCGGAAGTAGGCCTGCAGCGGGATCTCGACCTTCACGCCGGCCGGGATGTACACGAATGACCCGCCCGACCACACCGCCGAGTTGAGCGCCGCATACTTGTTGTCCTGCGGGGGCACGATGGTGGCGAAGTGCTCCCGAAAGATCTCCGGGTACTTCCGCAGCCCATCCTCGATCGATTCGAAGATGATTCCCTGCTCCTCCCACTCTTCCTTGAGCGAGTGGTAGACCATCTCCGATTCGAACTGCGCCCCTACGCCGGCGAGGATCTTCCGTTCGGCCTCGGGGATACCGAGCCGCTCGAACGTCTCCTTGATGTTCTCCGGGACATCGTCCCAGGAACGCTCCATCTGGTCCTGCGGCTTCAGGTAGAAGTAGATCTCGTCGAGGTCGAGCGTCGACAGGTCACCGCCCCAGTCCGGCATCGGCTTAGAGTAAAACGTCTCGAGCGCCTTGAGCCGGAATTCCAGCATCCACTCCGGTTCATCCTTGTGCGCCGAGATCTGCCGTACGAGCTCTTCCGAGAGACCCTTCTCCGCCTTGAACAGCGGCTTCTCGTCGGTAACGAAATCGTACTTGTACTCGTCCAGTCCAAGATCTGTGACTGTCTCGTTATCCGGCATCGTCCTTATCTCCCTGACTCTGTCATCGCCGATTGCCTCCCGCCGAACCCGTCAGCCGACCGGCTCGGGCTCCGGCTCGTGCAACCAGTCGTAGCCCATCTCCTCGAGCTGGTCCGCCAGTTCGGGACCGCCGCTGTGGGCGATACGGCCGTTGAGCATTACGTGTACATGGTCGGGCTGGAGGTATCCGAGTATCCGCTTGTAATGCGTGATCAGCAGAACCCCCATCCCTCCGTCCTGCTCGCGAAGCGTGTTCACGCCCCCGGACACGATCCGCAGGGCGTCGATGTCGAGCCCGCTGTCGGTCTCATCCATCACGGCCATCGAGGGCTCCAGCATCGCCATCTGGAGAATCTCGTTGCGCTTCTTCTCGCCGCCGCTGAACCCGTCATTCACGTATCGGGCGGCGAAGGACGGCTGGACATTGAGCAGGCCGAGCTTCTCGTTGAGCAGCTTCTGGAAGGCGAACACGTCCAGGTCGCCTTCTTCCTCCCCCCGGCGTGAGTTGATGGAGGTACGCAGGAAGTTGGCGATCGACACACCCGGAATCTCGGCCGGATACTGAAAGGCCAGAAACAGACCGGCGCGGCTTCGCTCGTCCGGTTCGAGGTCGAGAATGCTCTCGCCATCCAGCAGGACGTCGCCCCCGGTGACCTCGTAGCCGGGGTGACCGGCGATAACCTTGGCCAGCGTGCTCTTTCCGGATCCGTTCGGTCCCATCAGCGCGTGCATCTCGCCCGGTGCGATGATGAGATCCACTCCACGGAGTATCTCGATCCCGCCGTCCGCGACGCGTGCGTGCAGGTCACGGATCTCGAGAAGGTGCTCAGACATTCGCTCTATGCTCCTCTGGTGTCGCAACTTCGCCCCCGCCGGGGGCCGAATGAACAGGGCAACCAAGCATTGTGCTTGATGAGCCCGCCAAGCTACGCCAGTTGAGAACGAGTATCAAGTGGCCGTTCGACCCGGCGTGCTGCGATGGACACCCGGTCGATCTACTTTGTTCCGGTTTACGGATCCGGGTGTTGCGGTATTGGGTTCCGGATCCCGCTGCAGCAAACGTAACATCAACGGGATACTGCAGATGAGAGCTGCGTTCTTCCGAACTCACGGCGGACCGGACGTGCTGGAGATCGGCGAGGCACCGGAACCCGTAGTCGCGTCGGGGACGGTAGTGGTGGGAGTGAAGGCGGTGGCCCTGAATCATCTCGACCTGTGGGTACGGCGAGGGATTCCGGGCCTCAATCTCGATCTGCCTCATATCGGTGGATCCGATATCTCCGGCGTGATCGAGGAGGTCGGGGCGGCGGTGGACGGCTGGGCCGTCGGTGATCGCGTCGCGGTGAATCCCGGTCTGTGGTGTGGCTCGTGTTCGTTCTGTGACGGGGGAGAGGAGTCGCTCTGCCGGTCCTATCAGATCCTGGGCGAGCACGTGGCCGGCGGGACCGCGGAACGTGTCAGGGTTCCGTCCGCCAACCTGTTTCGAATACCGGACTCGCTGGATTTCGAAGCTGCCGCGGCGGCTCCGCTCGTGTATCAGACCGCGTGGCGGGCGGTGAGGAGCCGGGCTCGCCTGGCGGGCGGTGAGACGATTTTGGTGACGGGCGGATCCGGCGGCGTGTCGACCGCCGCGATCCAGATCGGAAAGCACCTCGGGGCCCGAGTGATCGCGGTCACCTCCGGTCCCGACAACGTAAGGCGATGTGAGGAGCTGGGAGCCGACGTCGTACTGGACAGGCTGCAGTCGGACCTCGTCGCGGGCATTCGTCAGCACACGGACGGATCGGGCGTGGACGTAATCGTCGATTCCGTCGGGGAGGCCCTGTGGGACGAATGCATGCGCTGCCTGGGGCCTGGAGGCCGCCTCGTGACCTATGGCGCCACCTCCGGCGCGCGCGTGGGCCTCGACATCCGGCACGTGTTCTGGAAGCAACTTCAGGTGATCGGGAGCACCATGTCATCACGCAGCGAGTTCGACGAGGTAATGCGCCTCGTCGCGGATGGTGAGCTCCGGCCCGTGGTGGACCGGGTCCTGCCGCTGGATCGGATTCGCCAGGCGCACGAGCACCTCGAAGCTGGAGAAGTGTTCGGAAAGCTGGTGTTGGAACCATGAGCAGACGCAGCAAGTGCCCCGTTTCGCGCTTCGTATCAATAGTGCTCGTGAGCATCCTGGCAGTCGTCGCCTGCGAACCTGAGAAGCCGGCCGAGATCGTCCCCGAGTCTGCCGTGCAACCGGATCCGGTTAGTCGGCAGCCCCCTCAGCCGGTTCTGGAAGATCCGTTCGAGAACTTCGACATCCCTGCCGATGGCGAGCCGGACCGGCCTCTCGTCCGCCATGAGCTGCGTATCGAGAACGGGCTGGCGCACATGATCGTCGTCTCTGCGACGGCTGGAGCTGCACCGGTAGTGCTGGATTCTCTGGACCCGGGAGAGTTCGTCCGTCTCGACGTAGAGGCTCCGGCCGACAGGCTCGAACTGCAGTGGCATACGATCGATGGATCCGCCTCTGGAACGAGGCTGGTCGAGGCGATGGCAGACTCCTTTCAGGTCGTGCGATTTGAGGTGGTGCCAGGGCCCTGGTGAGCCTGCAGCGGCCTGTCGGAAGAACCCGCCGCCTGCACGGTCCCGCTGTGTAGCTGGCAGGCAACACGGTGTTTTCGCGCCCTGTCAGTAGTCGCCAGCGTAACCGTCATAAACACAACGTATTACGAATCGCTACCGCTTCGAGCATCGAATTTGCGTACTTCCGGATCCGGCAGTTGGAGTGACGTAGCTCAGGACCAGGAGGCGCAACATGTTCCGCAACTTCCCGATCTTCGCGATCGCCATGACGGCCGGGCTGGCCGCACTGGTGCTTTCGGGTCGCCGGCCGGTAGAGAACTTCGAGCAGCCACAGGTTTCCCAGGTAGAAGCCGACACGTGGTTCGTGTGATCGTTCCGACTCTGGCCGAGGCGCCCGAGTTTCGACGAACTGGCGGGCCCCGGTGAGCGATCCGTCGACCATGAGCGCCCTCCGGGATGCGATCCAGGCGGACATGCGAGGTCGCCTGGAGGAAGTCGCGGATCGCCTGGAAGTCGAGGTCGAGGGTACCCAACGAATGGAGGATCTCGAGACGCTCCTGGCGGACGCGCTCGGCGAGGTGACCGAAGTGTTCGCCGCCGGCTTTGTGGCTCGCCTGAGAGAATCACGTCGCCCATCCGACTGACTCAATTCCTGCGCTACTGCCCGCCCGTCGCGCGCTGCCACTGATCTCCCGTAGCTTCGTCACACAGTGCTCGACCTTTCACATACGGTGCACCCGATCGGCGGGGGAAACGAACGGATGGAAGCAGCTCGCAACTTCGAGAAGGCAACGGATTCCTTGCGGCGGATTCTCCGGGACGGCCGTGTTGCCGCGCTGTTCCTGTTCTTCATCCTGGCGGCGTCGATTCTGGAGTCACCACGTGGAATCCACTGTTCTGAAGAGTCCTGCGCCTGCCGGACGCCTGTTCCAGGCC
>JBDGUY010000073.1:0-10205 GCA_039585935.1 Gemmatimonadota bacterium | reverse complement strand
TCGATCCTCAGACGCGACGCGTCTCCCTGGATGCATGCCACTTCATTCTCGCGCAGGCGCGACGACTCCACGTGAATCTCGGGCTCGATCCCGGCCTCGTCGAGGATCCATTCCAGTATCTGTCGAATCCTGATCGGGCTGCCCGACGCCACGTTGTAGGCTGCCTTCGGGTCCGCCAGCTCCATCACCTGGCGAAGTGCCGTGACTCCGTCCCTCACATCCGTGAAATCGCGCTCGACATCCAGGTTGCCGACCAGCAGCTCGCCGTTGCCACCACTCGCCACGATTTCGGACACCTGGGCGCAAAAGTCGGGCACCACGAAATTCGGCGCCTGGCCCGGTCCTACGAGGTTGAAGCTCCGAAGCACCAGTATTCTCAGGCCATGGGCCCGACGGTAGGTGTGAGCAGCCAGTTCCTGGGCAGCCTTGGACAAGCCATACGGAGATACCGGTCTCAGGGGCATTTCTTCTGACAGCGGTAGGCCGTCGCGCGCAGCGTCTCCGTACGAGTCCCCGCTTCCCATGACCAGGATTCGGGGATCGAATTCGGGCGAGTCATCGCGCACGGACAGTACCGCCTCGAACAGGTTCACCGTACCGCCGGCGTTCACGTTCAGTGACTGCGCCGCGTTCTCCCGCGCCAGCGCTCCTGAAGCGAAACCCGCGAGGTGGTAGATCTGCTCGGGCCGAACCGCAGAGATCAATCGGACCAGGGCGTCGTGGTCCCTGACGTCTGCCGCCTTCCAGTCGATGGAAGACGCTTCTTCCGGGGTGAGGGTATCACGTACCGGTGGGAGGTTGAGGGTCGAGCCCGCTACGTCGTATCCATTCGCCAACAGCTCGGAGACGAGATGCTCGCCTACGAACCCATCGGCACCGGTGACGAGGACCTTCATGCGCGGATCCTCCCATGGGGTTCAGAACCATCGGACGTGCCGGGATCGACCGGAGCGACGCCCGGCCCGGACGACCGACACAAGAAAGGCCCCGCCTGACGGCAGAGCCTTCCCGGCGCCGGGATTCAACATCCCTGACGCCGTGAACTCGGATCCCGGGCGTCAGGACGCCTTCTGGACCTTACCGGCCTTGAGACAGCGGGTACAGATCCGAACCCGAACTGTGCGGCCGTTCTCCAGGATTCGGACCCGCTGGAGATTCGGCATGAACCTCCGCTTGGTCCGGTTGTTCGCGTTGCTCACGCGATTCCCGGAAGCAGGGCCCTTGTTGCACACATAACAGAAATTCGCCATTGCTCCGTCGACTCAGTTTATTGACAGCGAGTCGGCCAGGAAGAACCCGGGTGTCGCGGGAATCGCGTCCCTGTTCTCTGCGTCCACCGCTTCCTGGTTGACCCACTCATTCCGGATCGAATCGTTCAGCACGTACACCCTGCCGAACATATTGACTCTGTCATTCCCGTATACATCAGCACCGCGACGGATCACGTCTGGAGCCAGCAGAACCGGAAGACTGGTCTCTGCATCCAGGCCGACCGTAAATGCAGCCCTACCGAGCCGCTCGTTCACCGTCACGAAGCGAATCCAGCCTTCCTGACCGATCGATCCTTCGAGATCCGCGGCCATCGCCGCCGTATTGAGATCGATCGCCTCCGCGACCACTTCCTCTTCCATCACGGGCTCGACGACCGTGTCGAGTGATGATCGCGAGAATCGGAGATACGCCGGAACGCCCCATCGCTGCCTGCCTTTCTCGATCCGAATGCCGGAGTTACTGACTCCGCTCGGTCAGCTCGATAATGGCCAGCTCGGCGCCGTCGCCCTTGCGGGCTCCGAGCTTCAGGATCCGGGTATAGCCACCAGGGCGTTCCCGGAATCTCGGCCCGATATCGTCGAACAACTTATGAAGCGCGACCCGGTCCCCGATATGGCGTCGTGCCTGTCGCCGACTGTGCACATCATCTGTGCCACCCAGGGTAATCAGCTTCTCGACGAATGGGCGCAGTTCCTTCGCCTTCGCCTCAGTCGTGCGAATTCGCTCGTGCAGAAGCAGGCTGGTCGCCATGTTCCGCAGCGTCGCCGTCCTGTGGGCCGACGATCGACTGAGCGCCCTGCCCTTCTTCCTATGCCTCATCGGGATTCCCGCTCTCCTCCTCGGCTTCCGAATCCGTCACCCAGATGTTTCCGGCGTCGTCACGCTCGAGGTTCATTTCAAATCGGAGGCCGTTCACCGCCAGTACCTCGGCGATCTCTTCCAGCGACTTTTCACCGAAGCTCGGAACGTTGAGAATATCATCCCGATTCCGTGTCACGATGTCGAACAGCGTCCGGATATCAGCCTTGTCGAGATTATTTCTCGAGCGAATCGAAATCACTTCGAACGCGTCGAGCGGCGAGCCGAGAAGCTCCTGCATCTCCGCCGGAACCGGTCGCCGTCCGGCCGAACTCTCCGGAGCCGGCACGACGTCTCCGTTTCCGCTGCCGAACTGGAGCAGGTACTGGAGGTGCGCCCTGCCCACCGCAGCGGCGTACGAAAGCGCGTTGCCCGGATCAATCGATCCGTTCGTCTCCACCTGGATCGTGAGCTTGTCGAAGTCGGTGCGCTGACCGACCCGGGTCTCCTCGACGACGAAATTGGCGCGCGCGACCGGATTATAGATCGAGTCAACCTGGATCAGGTCAACGGGGGCATCATCCGGACGCTCATGTTGCTCGGCCGATACGAAGCCGCGTCCACGATTCACCCAGAACGCGAGATTCAGAGGCCGATTCTCGGGCAGGTCATCCTGCAGCGTGAACAGCACCTGCTCCGGATTGACGATCGTGACTCCACCGCTCGGCTCGATCGAGGAAGCGCGGACCGTTCCCGCCTTCTGGATCGCCAGGTTCAACTTGGCCTCATCGACACCGGGATCCAGAACGATCACGAGGCGCTTCAGGTTCTGGATGACCTGATGAACGTCCTCCACCACGCCCGGGATCGTCTGGTGCTCGTGCTGTACGCCGTCCGCCCGGAAGGCCCAGATGGCCGAACCGGGAAGCGAAGATAGGAGCACGCGCCGAACGGAATTCCCGACGGTGTGCCCGAAACCGCGCTCGAGCGGCTGTAGAACGTACTCAGCCCTGCGGCCATCCTCGGAGCGATTTCGCTCTTCGATGGTGCTGGGAAGGACCAATCCGGTAAGATCTAACATATTTCGCGTTCCGCCTCGATTACTTGCTGTATAGCTCGACGATCAGCTGTTCCTGGACCGCCAGCGGGATATCGGCGCGTGACGGCCGTTCGAGCATCTGACCCGAAAGCGCCTCGTAGTCCACACCGAGCCAGGAGAGAGTATCCTTGCCCTTTCGATCCGCGACTGATTCGCGCACCACGGGCATCTCCTGCCCATCGGCCGCAATCGCGATCTGCTCCCCCGGAGTGACCTGGTAGCTCGGAATGTCCAGCGTGGCCCCGTTCACGAGAACGTGCCGGTGCCGCACCAGCTGCCGCGCCGCCTTACGGGACGGAGCGAAGCCGAGACGGTACACGACATTGTCGAGCCGGGACTCGAGCTGGACCAACAGGTTTTCACCCGTGATCCCCTTGATGCGTGCAGCACGTTCGAACATGGTGCGGAACTGCCGCTCGCCGACTCCGTAGATTCGCTTCACCTTCTGCTTCTCACGGAGCTGAGTCGCATACTCCGACTGCCGACGCCTGCGCCGTCCGGTACCGTGCTCGCCCGGCGGATACGCCTTGCGCTCGATCGCGCATTTCTCCGTGAAGCAGCGCTTCCCCTTGAGGAAGAGCTTGTCGCCTTCCCGGCGGCAAAGCCGGCAGACGGGTCCCGTGTATCGTGCCATGAACGTCCCTTTGACCTCGCTACTGTTTGCTTCGACGGTCGGCCTTCTGCCGAGCCGTCACACGCGTCGCTTCTTGGGCGGACGACAGCCGTTGTGCGGAATCGGAGTCACGTCCCGGATCGACCGGATCGTGAGGCCGGCGCTCTGCAACGCCTGGATCGCGGACTCCCGGCCCGAGCCGGGGCCCTGGACGCGCACATGAACGCGCTTCATGCCCATTGAAGCCGCTTCGCGACCCACCTGTTCGGCAGCGATCGTCGCCGCGAACGGTGTGGACTTCTTCGATCCCTTGAAGCCGGCCTTGCCGGCGCTGGCCCACGCTACGGCACCACCCTCGGTGTCCGTGATCGTGATGATCGTATTGTTGAAGGTGGCCTTGATATGGGCCACGCCCTCTGCGTCTACCTGGCGCTTTTTGCGCCCGCTGGTCCTAGGCTTTGCCATGACTCGGTCTTCTCTCCCTTACTTCCTGGGCGCTTTCTTCTTGCCGGCCACAGCACGCCTCGGTCCCTTGCGGGTCCGCGCGTTCGTATGTGTCCTCTGACCCCTGACCGGAAGGCCGCGACGGTGCCGGAGTCCCCGATAGCAGCCGATGTCCATCAAGCGCTTGACGTTCATCGAGGTCTCGGTACGCAGGGCGCCTTCGACCTTGTAGTTGGCTTCGATCGCCCGGCGTAGCTTATTGACGTCATCATCGGAAAGAGCGTTTACCCGGATATCCGGGTTCACGGCCGTTTCCGCGAGGATCGCCCGCGCCGTTGAGCTACCGATCCCGTAGATGTAAGTCAACGCGACTTCGATTCTCTTGTCTCTGGGCAGATCAACGCCCGCGATTCTCGCCATTCCTAGCCCTGCCTCTGCTTATGCTTCGGATTACGGCTGCAAATGACCCGCACGACTCCTCGCCGACGGACGATCTTGCAGTGCTCGCAAATCCTCTTAACGCTCGATCGGACCTTCATGGTGCCTTCCGTTTCCTTCGTTCCGTGTGCGAAAGAGCCGCGTAAGATAGCGGTACTTCACCCGAAACTCAATGACCGGCCTACTTGAACCGGTACGTAATCCGTCCCTTCGATAGGTCGTACGGCGACATCTCGACTGTGACAGTGTCGCCGGGCAGAATCCGGATGTAGTTCATGCGGATTTTGCCGGAAACGTGGCACGTGATCTCGTGATCGTTCTCGAGGCGAACCCTGAACATCGCGTTCGGCAGCGCTTCGATAACTTCGCCCGCCATCTGGATCGGTTCTTCCTTCGCCAAATCTAATCCTCCATCAGGTCCGCCGTCGCCGGTCGAACCGTGAGCACTCTCGGCCCACCGGTCGTGACCGCGACCGTATGCTCGAAATGAGCTGAGAGGCTTCCATCTGTCGTCACGACTGTCCACCCATCCGGAAGTGTCCGGATGTGTCGTGCCCCGTCATTCACCATCGGCTCGATCGCGATGACGAGTCCGGAGTCCAGAACCTCGCCACGCCCGCGTCGCCCGAAATTCGGGACGTGCGGCTCTTCATGCGGCTCATGGCCGACACCGTGACCTACAAGTTCCCGAACGACGCTGTACCCGGCCGCCTCGACGTGCTCCTGAATCGCCGCTCCAACATCTCCGAGCCTCGCTCCAGGTCGAGCTTCGGCAACTCCCAGGTCCAACGCCTCGCGCGTCACGCGCAACAGGCGCTCGGCCTCGGGACTGACGTCCCCGATCGGCACCGTGACCGCAGCGTCGGCGTACATGCCGCCGTACTTCACGCCGACGTCTACGCTGATCAGATCCCCCGACTTCACTCGCCGCGACACCGAGGGAATTCCGTGCACGACCTCTTCGTTCAGGCTCGTACACAGCGTCGCCGGAAACCCGTAGAGTCCCTTGAACGCCGGCTCGGCGCCGTCGTGATCACGAATGAACGACTCGGCCAACCGGTCGAGCTGTTCCGTGGTCATGCCGGGTTCGACCTGCGACTCGACGAGTTCCAGTACTCCGGCAACGATCTGGCCCGCAACGTGAATCTGCTCGATTTCCTCGACCGTCTTGAGGCGGATCAAATGCCGATTCCCGCCTGAACCCGGTCCCGGATCTGTTCTACGCTTCCGAGCCCATCCACGTCCACGACTCGCGCGCCAGAGTCCCGGTACCACCTCAGCACCGGCTCCGTCTGCTCCCGGTACACGACCAGCCTGTGGCGCACGGTCTCAGCACCATCGTCTCTTCGCTGAACCAGCGGGCCGCCGCAAACCGGACACGCTTCATCGCTCTCTCCGTCAGGGCCGAGCGCGGTGCCGCAACTGGAGCACAACAAGCGACTGGACAATCGGCGTACGATCTCATCATCGTCGACCGAGATATTCAGGATCGCGTCGAGCCGAATCCCCAGCTCTTCAAGAATCCGTCCGAGGCCCTCTGCCTGGGCCACGGTCCGCGGAAACCCATCGAGCACGAAGCCGTCGGGCGCTCCATCTCCCTGCAGCGCTTCGGCGATGATCCCGAGGATCACCTCGTCGGGTACCAGTTCGCCGGCATCCATGAAGCGCTGCGCCTCGCGACCCATCCGGGTTCCTTCCCTGCGCGCATGCCGCAGGATGTCTCCGGTCGCGAAGCGAGGGACCCCGAGCAGGTGTTCGAGGATCTCTCCCTGCGTTCCCTTTCCCGCACCCGGCGGGCCCATCAGTACGATTCGCAACAGATCTCTACATGTAGCGCTGGCGACCACGATACTTGACGCGGCCCTTCTTCATGAATCCCTCATACTGTCTGAGGAGGAGGTGCTGCTGCATCTGCTGGACAGTGTCCAGTGCAACACCGACCACGATCAGCAGCGAGGTTCCACCGAAGAAGAAGGTCTGGATGTCGAATGCGTCGAATATGAAGAACGGCAACAAGGCAATCACGGCAAGATACACTGAACCCGGCAACGTCACCCTGGTCAGCACCTGGTCGATATACTCAGCCGTCTGCGCACCCGGCTTGACGCCCGGAATGAATCCGCCCTGTTTCTTCAGGTTCTCCGCGAGGTCTACCGGGTTGAAGATGATCGCCGTGTACACGTACGTGAACAGGATGATCAGGATCGCGTAGCTGATGTAGTATACCGGCTCTCCGATCTGGAACATCTGGCTCAGGTCGTACAGAACACCCTTGACGCCCGACGTGGATACGCCCTGGCCGCCGGTGAACGAATACAGCGTTCCCGGAATAATGATCAGCGCCTGGGCGAAAATGATCGGCATCACGCCGGCGGAGTTGATACGGATCGGGATGAACGACTTCGTGCCCTCCCGCACCCGACCACGTCCGACGACCTTCCGCGGGATCTGAACGGGGATCTTCCGGGCGGCCATCGTCAGCGCCACCACTGCCGCGGTGATCGCAATCAGCACGAGAACCAGGAGCAGGAGCTTGAACAGGCTGATACCTCCGGCCTGCCAGAGCTCGAGCGTGTTGAATACAGCGGCCGGGAATCCCTGGAGGATCGAGAAGAAGATCAGCAGTGACATCCCGTTGCCGATCCCGCGCTCCGTGATCTGCTCGCCGAGCCACATCACGAACACGCCACCAGCCGTGAGCAGCAGCACCGTGACGATCCGGAATCCCCATCCGGGTGCCACGACGACGCCGGGCTGTGACTCGAGGAAGATCGAGTAGCCGTACGCCTGCATGATACAGAGAAACACGGTGGAGTAACGGGTCCACTGCGTGATCTTCCGGCGGCCTTCCTCGCCTTCCTTCTGCAGTTTCTCGATCGACGGGAACGTCGCTCCGAGAACCTGGAAGATGATGCTGGCCGAGATGTACGGCATGATCCCAAGTGCGAATACCGTGGCTCTCGCCAGGGCTCCACCGGTGAACATGTCATAGATCCCGAACAAGGTCCCCTGGAACTGGCCGGCCAGAGTCTCGAGGGCCTGAAGATTTACTCCAGCCGTCGGGATATGCGCGCCGAACCGGTACACGGCCAGGGCCATGAGCGTGAACAGGATCTTGTTCTTGAGCTCAGGGACCTTGAACAGATTCTGGGCCGCCTGCAGGGCCTGTGTTCTCTCGCTGGCCATGTCAGGCGATCAGCTCCGCCTGGCCACCGCCGGCTTCGATCTTCTCGCGGGCCGACGATGAGAACGCGTGAGCCCGGACGGTAATCGCCCGACCGGCGTCGCCTTCGCCGAGAATCTTGACCGGCTTCTTCGCGGACCGGATCAACCCGTGGCTCTTGAGCTCGGCCGGACCGATCTCGGTCTCGGCGAGATCCGCGAGAACCGACAGGTTCACGATCTGGAACTCACGCCGGGAAAGCGGCTTGAATCCACGTTTCGGAACCCTTCGGTACAACGGCATCTGGCCGCCCTCGAACCAGGCCGGGATCGAGACACCCGTCCTCGACTTCTGGCCCTTGTGGCCCTTTCCGGAGGTCTTTCCATGCCCGGATCCATGACCTCGGCCGAGTCGTTTCGGCTTCTGTCTGGATCCTGGGGGCGGACTCAAATTTTCGAGTCCGATTCGCTTTTCGTTCGCCATCGGTCTAGTCGACCTCCTCAACCACGACCAGGTGCGAGACAACCCGGATCATCCCGCGAATCGCGGGACCGTCCTGCTGCTCGACCTCATCCTGATGATGTTTCAGACCCAGGGCGCGCAGCGTCGCCTGCTGTTTCCGCGGCGCGTTCGACCCGCTCCGAACCTGCTTGATTCGCAGAGTATCAGCCACGCATCGCCTCCCGTACGGTCTCGACGTCGATTCCGCGCTCGCGCGCGATCTGCTCAGGCGTTACGAGGCTCTGAAGCCCCTGCATGGTCGCTGCGACCATGTTGAGCGGATTGTTCGATCCGAGGCTCTTCGTAAGAATGTCCTGGACGCCGGCACAATCGAGCACGGCGCGCACCGGGCCGCCGGCGATGACTCCGGTTCCGGGGCCGGCCGGCTTCAGGAGTACACGACCAGCGCCGTAGCGGCCCATCTGCTCGTGCGGAATCGTGCCGCCGACGATGGGAATCTCCACCATGGACGTGCGAGCACGCTCGAGTCCCTTGCGGATCGCCTCGGCGACCTCGTTGGCCTTGCCGAGAGACGTACCGACCCGACCCTGTCCATCTCCGACAGCTACGAGTGCCGTGAAGGAGAATCTCCGTCCACCCTTCACCACCTTCGAGACCCGGTTGATGTGGATCACGTTCTCTTTGAGGTTGTCACCCTCGTCCCGCCGCCTGCTCTGCTTCTTCGCCATGCTCAGTGCTTTCCCTACTGCGCCGGATGCGGCCGATCAGGCCGGTCCGACTGAGTCGTCATCAGGTTCAGAACTCGAGACCACCTGCGCGCGCGCCATCCGCGAACGCCTTCACGCGCCCGTGGTACCGGAATCCCGCGCGGTCGAATACGACGCGCTCGATTCCCGCTTCCTTCGCTCTCTCGGCCAGGGCGAATCCGGCCCTGTACGCTGCAGCGACCTTCGCCGTCATGCCCTCGGCCACTTCGCTGTCCGTCGGAGCCGACTGCGTGGACAGCCCCAGCAACGTCACGCCGCGGTCGTCGTCCACGAGCTGACCTTCCATGTTGCGCAGACTGCGGAACACTACGAGCCTCGGACGCTCGCTCGTTCCGCTCATCTTCTTGCGCACGCGGATATGCCTGCGAACTCTTCGCGCCCGCCGATCCGCCGATTTCGTTCCCGCCATTCTTCTTTCCTCCAAAACGAACCGCTCGGATCGAACTTCGATCCGAGCGCTTCCCATACACTCGGTTCAGATCAGGCCGCTCCGGCGCCCGCTGCCTTACCGGCCTTACGCCGGACCTGCTCTCCGCGGTATCGGATTCCCTTGCCCTTGTAGGGCTCCGGCTTCCGTACTCGACGAATCTGCGCCGCGATCTCCCCCACTGCCTGCTTGCTGATTCCTCGCACGTGCAGCAGCGTGGGCGACTCCACCACCAGCTCGATTCCCGGCGGTGCTTCGAACGGCACGGGTTTGCTGTATCCGACGTGCAATTCGATGTTCTTGCCTGTTTGCAGCGCTCTGTATCCAACCCCGTGAATCTCCAGGGACCGCTCATAACCGTTGGTCACACCCTCGACCATGTTGGCAATCAGCGTCCGCGTCAGGCCGTGCATTGACCGGTGGCGCGGTTGATCCGTAGGCCGGCTCACGAGGATCTCGCCATCCGAGAGCTCGATGCCGAGCTCCGGATCGAACGAACCTTCGAGCGCTCCCTTGGGTCCCTTCACGGCCACGTGGCTGCCGTCGATCGTGACATCGACACCACTCGGCACGGGGATCGGCTGTTTCCCGACTCTCGACATTGCGATTCCGCTCCTAGTACACGGTAGCGATGACCTCGCCGCCCACACTGCGGCGTCGAGCATCGCGGTCCGTCATTACACCCTGACTGGTCGAGAGAATCGCGATTCCGAGTCCGGACC
>JBDGUY010000072.1:0-8600 GCA_039585935.1 Gemmatimonadota bacterium | reverse complement strand
AGCGCTGCTCTTTGCACTCCCGGCGCGGCTGTTTCAGTCGGCATGGATGTCGATAGTGATCCACTCGGGTCAGAGTGTATTCTTCGCCATCGTTCTTCTGCCCTACTTCCTCGGGTCGGGGTAGACATGCAACCGTCAGGCTGCTGCTGCACGAATCGGCCTTTGCTGCGCAGGCTTACCTCATGAGGGCGACATGATCAGAGTGATGTGCATGGTGGCGGCAGCGGTGGCACTGGCTGCCTGCGCCACAACAGAAGCACCGCCGGCGGCAGCCGGGCATCAGCCGCGGGAAGAGGCGGCCATTCTCGCGGTGATGGACGCCTACATGCACGAAATCTCAGCCAATGATCTCGCGGCCATGGATGCGCGGCAAACGGCTGAAGGCATGACCTATCGCATCCGCGCTCGCGAGGACGGCGGCTGGGATGTCGTGGCCCGCCCCAATTCCTATTGGGTCGCGCCTGAGCGGGCGGATGACAGCACGTACCGCGAGCGCTATTGGTCGCCGACGGTCATGATCCGCGGCGGCATGGCGCTGGTTTGGGCACCGTACGAATTCCAGATCGACGGCCAGACGACTCATTGCGGCGTTGACGTGTTCTCGTTTGTCCAGATCGACGGCGTCTGGAAAGTGTCGAACTCGATGTGGACGGTCGAACCGAACGCGTGCGCCGAACTGCGGCCGCTGGATCCAACCATGATCCGGCCGCGCGACTAGCGCCTGCGCGCTGTGGCCAGATCGGCCGAGATGTTAGCAGTGTGTTCTTGAGCCCGACCCGAAGACCTGGAGAGGTGGGCGAATGACCCTGATTACCTGGGGTTGGGACGATCGGTGGGCTGACAGAGCGGCGCAGGAGGGAATCGACGCTTCGGCCGTTGCACGGGTCGTAGGCCAGCATCGAGCGAGCTGGACGATTCACACGGATTCGGGTCCCGAACGGGCCCGCATTCCCTCAAAGCCCGGAATCGGCCCAAATCCCGTGGTGGGGGATTGGGTCCTCGTCGAGCCGGGACCCATGCCGAGCGACCCCTGGTCGATCCTGGCCATCTTGCCACGGCGAACGAAGATATCGCGTGGCGCGGCGGGGACAGGAGGAGGAGAACAGGTCCTGGCCACGAACGTGGACAGGGTCTGGATCGTGCACGGGCTCGACATGCCTCTCAACTCCCGGCGCCTGGAGCGCTACCTGGCCGTGGCATGGGAGAGCGGCGCGTCCCCGGAAATCGTGTTGACGAAGTCCGACCTCGCCGCGGACCCGGAGGAGGACGCCGAGACGGTCCGAGCCATCGCGTTCGGGGCGCCGGTCCGGGTGGTGAGCGCGGCAGACGGCGCCGCGGTGGCGTCGCTGAGGGACAGCCTGACCCCAGGGCAGACGGTCGCCTTCCTCGGACCGTCCGGCGCCGGGAAGTCGACGCTCATTAACCTGCTCGCCGGCGTGGAGATCACGCAGACCGGCGAGGTCAGGGCAGGGGACCGGAAGGGGCGGCACACCACGACGGGTCGCGAGCTCTTTCCGGTCGAGGGCGGCGCGCTGCTTCTCGACACGCCCGGGATGCGGGAGCTGAAGGTCGTGGATCTCGAAGAAGGCCTGCAGCAGGCCTTCCCGGAGATCGACGACCTCGCCGCGCGATGCCGTTTTCGGGACTGCTCACATTCCTCGGAGCCCGGGTGCGCCGTGCAGTCGGCAGTGACCGAAGGCACGCTGGCCAGCACCCGACTGGAGAGCTACCGGAAGCTGCAGGCCGAGGCGGCCCACGAGCGGCGGCGGACGGACCCGCGCGCCCGCGCCGAACACGTTTCCGAGTGGAAGACCTCCGTGAAGACCCTCAAGTATCACCCCAAACACAAGCGGCGGTACTGACCGCGGGGCGACCAAGGAGAAGGGATTCGCCGCATGGAATACGCAGGATCGAGAACTTTCGCTGGCTGCATGCTGACGCTTGCGATCGGCCTGGCCGGTTCCGCTTCAGCCCAGGACGCCAGGACGGGTCCGGGACTGGTGGCCGACATCGATCGAGTCGTGTCCGCGTATGTCGAGGCCGGCAACTTCATGGGGGTCGTCGCCGTTCAGTTCGACGGAGAAGATCCTGTGGTGCGCCCCTTCGGATTCGCGAGCGTTGAGTTCGGAGTTCCCCACGAGACCAAGGACATCTTTCTCATCGGATCGATCTCCAAGCAGTTCACGGCCGCCGCGATTCTCCTTCTCGAACAGGAAGGCAGGCTCAAGACGACCGACCTGGTGAGTCTTCATCTTCCCGAGTTCAAAGCCGATGCACCCATCACCATTGAGCAACTGCTGACCCATACGTCAGGCGTCGGCGATGTGTACTCTCTGAAGCGTTACAGCGCGACGCGCGGCCAGGGAGGGTCCTTCCTTGACGTCATCTCGGACCTGAACGCCATGGAGCTGACTCACGAGCCCGGTTCAGCGTACGCTTACAGCAACGGCGGTTACTCCGTCCTCGCCGCGATCATCGAGCGGGCTTCCGGCGTGGCGTACGGTGACTACCTGACGGATCGGATCTTCCGGCCGCTCAGCATGTCGAGCAGTGCGCACAACGAGCCCGGGCCCGTCGTAACACACCGGGTTCCGGGTTACGACCCATGGGGGACGGTCGGTTGGACGCACGTCCAGCCGCCTGCAGAAGCCTATACCCGGGGCTCAGGATCGCTCTGGTCCTCCGCCGCAGACCTTCTGATCTGGAACCGCGCGTTGCACGGTGGTCAGGTTCTGGTGGACAGCTCGTATGTGAAGCTCACACGGGATTACGGGCATGCGTATGGTTTTGGCGTCAGCGTGTTTCGGAGGTTCGGGCGCGACGTCATAGGCCATGATGGGCGCGTAACCGGCTATGCGAGCGACGTGGCTCGTTATCTCGATGAACGTCTGACGGTCGTCATTCTAAGCAACGTGCAGTCGGTCGCTCGCGATCAGATTCGGCGGTCCGTCGCCGCTGTGACTCTCGGGGAATCCCCGACCGCGCCGGATGCGCCCGTACTGGCGGATCGAGTTTCCGGTTCAGCGTTAGCCGAAGTGGAGGGCGTCTATTCCTTCGGCCCCCGGTTCGAAGTGCATATTCGGGAAGAAGACGGACGATTGCTGGCTCGTGCGAACGAAGGCAGTGAGTCAGAACTCGTGCCGACGGAAGATGGCGCGTGGTTCTCGCGCGTGCTCTATGCGAAGGTGCGTTTCGAGCGCGATGAGGCAGGTCGGGTGGATGGGCTCAGGTGGGGGACGGGAGAACAGGCCCCCGTGGGACGCCGCCTTCGGTGAGCGGACCGGTACGGGTCGTGGCGACCCTGCCGCTTGCGCCCTTGCTCCTGCCGCCAGGATGAAGCGCTCCGGGGACCGCTCGTTCGGGCGCTAGTCCACCCTCCGCTCGTGCCTCACCCAGTCGACCTCCATCGTCCAACGATCGACCGTCATCGGAGACGGGTTGATCTTGGCGAAATTCAGGACGGCGAACAGCGGCTCCGGGAACTGATCACCCTGCCTCTCGCCCCGGTAGACCACATCGCCGTCGAGCAGGAACAGCAGATCGCTACCGTCCCATTCGACGGCGTATTCGTGATAATCAGCCAGACGGGCCTCCTGCACGTGCATCAACTGCTGCCAGTCGCCGCCACCGCAGTACCCGAGGTTCTTGATCGCCCGGGCCGCGTAGTGGTCGGGTCCGCCATCGCTGTGGTGCTCGAATATGTCGATCTCGCCCGATCCGGTCATCGGCCAACAGACGTTCTCGTCCTCCTCCTCGATCGGTGGTTCGTCGTTGCGCGCACCGAGCAGCCACCAGGCCGGGAACATGCCGGCCTGCCCGCTGTCGGAGACCCGAAGCCGGGCCGTCCAGCGCCCCTTCACGAATTCCTGGCGGTTCTTGGAGGTGACACGTCCGGCCACGTACCGCGTGGGCGGGTGCTGATCGCCGAACTTGTTGAGGTTGTCACACTCGATCGGCTCACCGAGGTCCACGACGCGGAGCTTGAGAGTTCCGTCGCTGACCTCCCGGGTACCGTTCAGGCCTTCGCGGACGTAACACTGATCCTCGTCGTTGACCCACAGGATCTGGTCCTGCCAGTTCTGCGGTTCGAATCGGTCGAAATCGTCGAAGAAGTCGACATCCCAAGCCTCTGCCTTCTCCGTACTCTTTGAACGGGAACTCTCGAGCTCCGCGCTCGTCCAGGCTGTGACCGTGAGCAGTGCGACGCCCAGCAGCGGGGGTATCCATTGATTCGTGACCGATGACACGGAAGCTCGACTCCTCTCTGACTCTCGATTCGACCTTCAAGGCGAGTGGCGAAGTCGGGGCCCGAGGACCCCAAAGGTCGGATTTTCAACAGCTGGGATGATCGGTTGGGGAGGGGCGCGGGACAAGCGCCGGCGGGTGAGTCGGACTACGTTTCGGATCGCCGGGATCACGATCCAGACCCCGACCACCGGACGCGAACTCAATTCGATGCCCATAGCGAGGCTGATCGATGACCATCAAGCGCATCTGGCACGGCTGGACCACGATCGCGAACGCCGACAGGTACTGGCGCGTCCTGACCGGTACGGTGATTCCGGGCATCGAAGCAAAGTCGATCGAAGGGTACAGGGGAGTCGAAGTCCTGCGTCGTGACCACGAGTCAGAGGTGGAATTCGTCACCGTGATGACCTTCGATTCGCTGCAGAACGTCATCGAATTCCAGGGCGAGGATTACGAGCGCAGTTATGTCCCGGACGTCGCCCGTGCTGTCCTGTCGCGTTGGGATGAGACGGCGGCTCACTTCGAAGTGTTGAGCGGGCCCTGAGACTGACTGTGGCGCGTGACGATCCGCGTCTTGACAGGAGAGCGGACTCCGTGGTTCTCTGAAGCAGTCGTCGTCCCGAATTGATCGGGTTGCTCTCGCACCGGAGAACTGCATGACGGGGGATCAGGGCGTGTCAACGGGATTCGTGGGTCGTTTTCTCGGGAGCTGGCGGCTGGCGCTCGGTGAGCTCGCGATCGTCACCCTGGGCGTCCTGCTCGCGCTCTGGGCCGACCAGGCCATGCAGGCTCGCGAAGAGGCCGCTCGTGCGGTCAGCTACCTCGAGCGACTCCAGGATGACGTCAGGGCCGACATCCGGTCCCTGCGGTTCAGCCGCGACCAGTCGCGGAATCGACTCGCGATCACCCGGCAGGTCGATGCCTGGCTGAGCGACGGAGAGGCGGTGCCCGATCCCGATTCGCTGGTCATGAACGTTCACTTCGCGGGTGTCCTGTTTCCCCCCACGATCTCCCGGTTCACGATCGAGGAGCTGAAGTCCACGGGGGATCTCCGTCTCTTGAAGAACGAGAGACTGAAACGGCAGGTCGCGGACTACTACAACCAGATCGGCCTGCAGATCGATCAATGGAGCGCATGGGGCGATGTGGGGATCACCGAGACCTACTTCCGCGAGTTGGCGTTCGTTCTCGACCCCGAGCCCAGACTCCGGGCGGGCACATTCGACCCGGCGCTGATGCGACGCTTCCTGAGCGCGTCAGGCGGGGGCGACCCCGCGAGCTACTCCGAGGTCCAGGGAGATGCACCGGAGATCGGCGCCACCCGTGCCGACGCCGATCGGATCCTCATGCGGATGCGGAAGCGTCCGAATTTCGAGGGATATCTCCGAGACAGCATGTACTGGGCCCAGCTTTCGGCTCTCTTGCTCGAGGGAGTGATCCTCTCCGCCGAAGAGCTGGAGACGACGATCGCGGAGGAACTCGAGACGCTCCGCTGACAGCGCCGTACGTGAGGCCTGTCCGGGGCATCCCTCGCAGCGCAGAAACGGAGTCGTGAAACGACAGTGAACGAAAGGAAGAAGAGGAAGTCGAGTGTGCTCGGGCGCCTGGTCGCCGAGTTGCTCGTGATCGTTCTCGGCGTGCTCCTCGCGCTGTGGGCCGACGGGTGGGTGGCCGAGCGGTCCGAGCGCAGGGTCGAAGCCAGCCGAGTTGCCGCCCTGCGTGAAAACGTAACCGCCACTCGAGCGCGCCTGGATCAAGCGCTGGATGAAGCCACCTCGGCACAGAGCGCTCTGACCGCCACGGCACGCTGGACGGATGCGAGCGATGTCGCGGGCCGCGAGCACCGGGTCGGGGTCGGCCTGCTCTACGGCCCCGTATTCACACCGGAGCTCAACGTGTACATGGATCTCAAGAGTTCCGGGGATCTCGCCCTTCTCCGGAGCGACGATCTGCGTCAGGCGCTGGCCCGAATGGACGCGAAGTTCGAAGAGCTCGCTCTCCTGCAGGCGGACATGGTCATGGTTCAACAGCTGAACATCGACCCCTACGTGATTCGGGAATTCGATCTCGGACCGATCGTAGGTCCGTGGGTAGGCCTCGACGATCTGACCGAGGCACCGGCCACGCCGGCCTTCGACATTCGGGAGTTCCGGAATCTCTCCCTGTTCAAGCTGGATCTCGTGGAGCAGGAGATCCAGACCTACCGGGAGGCCATGGACGCCCTCGACGACGTCGAGGAAGCCATCGAAGCGTACCACTGAACATCTAAGTCGCCAGGAGGTGTCGAACTTGAATCCGATCGAAAACAAGGAAATCGTCCGGTCGTTCTACGAGGCCGGCAATCGAGGCGACTTCGACGCCTGCTTCGAGCTGCTCGCCGATGACATCACGTGGACGAACATCGGCACTACGTCGCTATCGGGCACGTACCGGGGCAAGGCCGAACTGATGGAGAACCTGCTCGAACCGCTCTTCGGACAGCTCGAGTCGGGGATCCGCTCCGAGATCGTCCGCTTGGTCGCCGAGGGCGAGTATGTCGTCGCGCTGACGTCCGGCACGGCGAGGACGAAGGACGGGAGGGACTACAACAACAGCTACTGCCACGTCATCCGACTGCGTGGCGGTGAGTTCGTGGAGGTGACGGAGTACTTCGACACGCACCTGACGGGAACGGTGTTCGGGTTCGCCTGACGACCGCGGCGGCGCGAGACGGTGCCGGACCCTGAGGTCCGGCAGGGCAATCCAGGAACGCCAGGGAGACCATTGGATGACTCTCGAACAATACGTGTTGATCGCCGAGCTCGTCGCGTCTCTCGGCGTGGTGGTGTCGATCGTCTACCTGGCCGTCCAGGTGAGGCAGGCCGCGCGTGTGAACAGTGCGAATGCCAGACATGCCATCTCGCAGTTCGCTCTCGACTTCACGATGTTCAAGGCCGAACATGCCGACCGGTTGGAGCGGGTGCTGGACGAGGCTGAGCTCGGGCCCGGGGACGCGACCTTCCGATGGTGGAATCACATGATGGTCTTCCTGCACGCGGAGACCTATTTCCACCATTACGAGCTGGGCCTGATGCCGAAGAAGCACTGGGCGGGATACGTGCGGTACGTTCGCGGATACCTGTCGACCCCCGGCGTGGCAGAGTTCTGGGGGGACGTCGGGCCCGCCTTCTCGCTGGACTTCGCGAATTGGATCGACGGCCTGATGGCGGAAGAGAGTCTCGTGGGCGGTGCGGACCGGCCCTTTCGAGGCGGATCGGCCGACCCAGGCTGATCGACCCGGGCTCTCCGATCCGGTTTCCTCGATCGATGGAGGTTGTCATTGTGATTCGTGGCCTTCTGACTGCCGGACTTGCGCTCGCAGGCCTGTCGTGCGTGTCGATTTCCGCGACGAAACTGCCGAATCCGACCGGTCTCGCCGGGTCCGTCTGGTCTGTAGATCTGATCCGAACCCTGCCGGGCATGCAGACCGAGTACCTCGCGTCGATCGAGAACAACTGGGCAGGTGCCCGCAAACTGGCGCGCGACCGCGGTGCGGTCCTGTCGTACCGAGCGCTCGTCGCCGACCCCGATCCGGAGCGCGGCTGGGACGTCATCCTGATGACGGAGTACGCAGATTCGGCGGCCTGGTCGCGCCGCGAGGAGACCTTCCGGGAGATCTTCGCCGCGCCGGAATTCGTGGGAGTCGAGCCTGCGAGTCCATCTTCGGAGATGCGCGAATTCGTGGCCTCCGGGGTGGTGATGAGAGGCTTGATCGAGGGGGGAGCCCCGTAGGTTCCGGGCACAGCTCGAATCTACCTGGCGGATCTTCAGACCCGAGCATCTCAGACGGGCTGAAACTACAAAACTCGGGATTCGTACGGTGACTCCGGGCTCGTATTCCACCTTCCCGGAGACTCGAAATGCGAATGCCGAAGGGATATTCCGCCGTCACACTGGTGCTTCTGCTCGGCGTCGCAGTCGCGGCGTTCACGGCTGGACGGCGTACAGCCGAGTTCGACGAGATCACCGTGAAGAAGATCACCGTAGTGGACGAGGAGGGAAGGGCCCGGGTTCTACTGGCCGGTGGCTACGGTCCACGACGTGCCGATCTCGCGGGCCTGCTGTTCATCAATCAGGAGGGGGTCGAGGCTGGCGGGCTCGTATACACGGGCAAGCGCGACAGCGCCGGGGCGGTAGATGCCGGGGCGATTCTGACCTTCGACCAGTTCGGAAACGACCAGATCGTAGCGTTGAGCTACGACCAGGACGGTGAACGCAAGCGGCAAGGCCTGACCATTCAGGACCGCCCCGATTCGCTCACCGACAGAGTGAAGGAGGCCTATCGCGCAGTCGAGTCGGCAATTTCGAAGGAG
>JBDGUY010000071.1:0-8696 GCA_039585935.1 Gemmatimonadota bacterium | reverse complement strand
GAGCTGGGGACGCTGGATGGGCGCCGCATCAGACTTCAGCTTCTCTCGGCTCCCGGGGATCCGGGTAGGTCGGAGGTGCGCCGGACGGTCCTGCGGGGAGTGGATGGCGTGATCTTCGTCTCCGATTCCACGCCAGGACGTATGGAGGCAAATCTGGCAGCGCTGCGGGACCTGCGGGCCGACCTCGAAGCTCTCGGTCAGTCTGTGTCCGTGCCGGTGGTATTCCAACACAACAAACGTGATGTTCCCGGCGCGGTGCCGGAGGACGAGCTCAATCAGGCTGTGAATCCGGAGGGGGCACCTGCTTTTGCGGCCGTCGCCACGAACAGTGAGGGCGTAGTCGAACCCGTTACGGCGGTGTCCGGGAAGCTCGTCAGGGCACTCGCGTGAAGAGGCGAGTTTGTCTCGACAGGTGAATCTGCCGAATACGATCACGACCCTGCGGGTGATTCTTGCCCCGCTCGTGGCCGCTCTTCTCCTGCAGCCACGTGCGTCGGCACGCCTCGTGGCCGGGGTGGTGTTCCTCGTGGCCGCCCTCTCTGACCTGGTTGACGGCGCGCTCGCTCGACGACGGGAAGAGATTACGGATTTCGGCAAGCTCGTCGATCCGATCGCTGACAAGTTGCTTCTGGTTGCCACGCTCGTTCCATTCTGGATCCTGACCAACAACCAGCCCGAGCTTGGAGGACTGCCGATATTCGGGGGTATCCCGCTATGGACGCTCATCGTGTTTTTCGGCCGAGAGATCTTCGTCACATTTCTGCGAACACGTGCCGCCCGGCAGGGAACCGTCGTTCCAGCCATGCCGATCGGTAAGTACAAGGCTCTCGCACAGAGCGTGTTCAGTGGCTCCATGATCGCGTGGCTCGCCTTCCGGACGGCTCAGATCGAGCATGGATGGAGCGGCGGTTTCGCGAGATTCTGGGAGGCTCTGAACGGCTGGTTCACCACGGTTTCGCTGAGCGTTGCGCTGCTTCTCACCGTGGTTTCCCTGGTCGTCTATATCAGAGCATTTCGACACATCTCGCAGGAGCCGCCCGGTTGACCGGTCCTGATGCACGCGACGAAGATCGCATTCTCAAGATCCTCGATACGCTCGGAGGACAGGGCCGGACACTGGCCGTGGCGGAGAGCTGTACAGGAGGTGGTCTCGGAGCCGCTTTGACAGCGGTTCCCGGTTCGTCGGCTGTGTTCGTCGGTGGGGTCATCGCTTACGCGAATTCCGTTAAGGTGGAACTGCTGGGAGTCTCCGTTTCGGTGCTCGAAACCATGGGGGCAGTTTCGTCCGAGACGGCCGCTGCGATGGCGACAGGCGTAAGACGGGCGACCGGTGCTGATTGGGGGGTGGCGACTACGGGAATTGCCGGTCCGGCAGGAGGTGATCCGAGCAGGCCTGTCGGCACCGTATGGATTTCTGTCTCGGGACCTGCGGAGGAATCGACGCGCTGTGAGCGACATCTGTTCACGGGAGATCGGGAGAGCATTCGATCGTCGTCCGTACGAGCAGCGCTCGAGCTTCTATCACGAATGATCGGTGCACCGGATGTCTGAACCTACCGTCGGCTATCTCGAAGGAACGGGGGGAGTGCGGGTGTTTTATCGGGCGTGGGAAGTCTCGGACCCGTCCGGGAGCGTGCTGTTCGTACACGGCCTCGGAGAGCATGGTGGCCGATACGGTAGATTGGCGGATGTCGCTGGTACACTGGGTCTCGACCTGTACGCGATGGATCTGCGGGGCCATGGAAAGTCGCAGGGTACGCGCGGTCACGTGCCCGAGTTCGCTTGCTATCTGCGAGATCTGGATCGACTGAGAAGGAGAGCCGGAAGGGAGACGACCGGCCGGGCGACGTTCCTGATCGGACACTCGCTTGGAGGCCTCGTCGTCGGGCGCTACGCAGAGGCGTTTGCTCCGGACGGCCTTCGCGGCGTCGTGTTCGTCGCCCCGTTCGTAGAGACGGAAATGACGATTCCCGGCTGGAAACAGTCGCTCGGTACGGCGACGGACCGAATCGCTCCCGCTCTGACGATGGACAACGGCCTGGTCGTAGAGGAGTTGTTTCGCAGGGAGCCGGATCAGCGGCTTTACGCGGACGACCCGCTCGTCCACCGGAGGATCAGTGCCCGTTTGTGGGGCGAAATGCAGCGGGCTTCAGAAAGACTGCTCAGCGACGCGCACCGCTTGCGGGTACCGGTATTGTTGCAGTTGGCCGGACGCGATACGGTCGTAAGCAATTCTGCCTCGAGAGACTTCGGCGCCCGGCTCGCGGTTCGTCCCGGGGTGATCGAGTATGAAGGTGCATACCACGCGCTGTACTTTGATCCCGTTGCCGACCAGGCACTGGGTGATCTGAGCGATTGGCTGGAGCAAAGACTGACCGAAGACGCTTTGAATTGACCGATGACCGAATCCCGGAGGATATGGTGACCCGCAGGAAGACCGAGGACATGTCGAACCCGGGCCCCGGACGGGCGCCGGAGTCCATGGCTACGGATCGCGAGGAGCGAAATGCGCAATCCGGTGTCGATGCAGGGGGGGGAGCACTCGAAGCTCTGCCCGAAGCAGAAGTACTGCTCGCCGAACTCGAAGAGGCCCGAATCGAGACTGCGGAGTTGAAGGACCGCCATCTGCGGCTCGCGGCGGAGTTCGACAATTTTCGACGTCGTACCAGGCAGGAGCAGCTTCAGCTTCGGGCGCTGGCCCAGGCAGACATCGCTCGATCGGTATTGCCGACACTCGATGACCTCGCCCGCTGGCGCGACATCCCCAATGAGTCCACCAGTGTCGAGGCGCTGGACCAGGGACTCGATCTGATTCTCCGCAATCTCGCAAAGGCGCTCGAGGAGCACGGAGTGCAGCGTATCGACGCTGAGAACGAGGTGTTCGATCCCGAATGGCACCAGGCTCTGATGACCTCCGAGGCCACCCAGCCGGAAGAGGATCAGACGATTTCCCGCGTATTCCTGAACGGGTACAGACTCGGAGATCTACTCGTCCGACCGGCGCAGGTCGAGGTACGGAACTGGGAAGGGCCCGTGGACTCGGCCGTGGAATCGGAGGAGTCCGAAGAGGACCAGGAGCAGGCTCCGATTGACGGGGATTCCGCACCCAGATGACCACGCGGCCCAAGGACTACTACGCCATTCTCGGTGTGACGTCGGACGCCAAGGCCCCGGAGATCAAGAAATCGTACCGGAAACTGGCGAAGAAGTACCACCCGGATGCAAACCCGGACAACCCGGCCGCAGCTGAGAAGTTCAAGGAGGTCGCAGCGGCTTACGACGTCCTGTCAGACCCGGACAAGCGCCGGAAGTACGACCAGGTTCGACGATTCGGAGGCCTGGGAGGGTTTGGTGGCGGGGGGTATCGCCCCGGTACCGATCGGTCGACAGGGCAGCCAGGCGGATCAGATGGTCGGTCCTTCCGATTCGAGGACGTGGGAGGGCTGGGCGATATCTTCAGTTCCATATTCGACTTCGGAAAGCGTGGCGCCGACCGACCGGCGGGGCCGACCCGGGGCCACGACGTGGAGTACCTGGTCGAGATTCCGTTCCGGACTTCGGTCCGGGGCGGCAAAGTCCGTCTGTCGATTCCGATCAACGAGGAATGCGCCACCTGCGATGGGTCCGGCGCCGCTCCGGGGGCGAAGAGCGATCCCTGCAAAGAGTGCAACGGACGCGGGACGATCACCTTCGGTCAGGGTTCCTTTTCAGTGCCCCGTCCCTGTCCAGCCTGTCTCGGCCGCGGGAAGGTCCCGCGGGAGTTCTGTGCGGCTTGCAGCGGCCGTGGGGAGGTCACTCAGAAAAAGAAGATCAGCGTTACGGTTCCCTCCGGAGTGGACAACGGATCGAAGCTCCGGATCGCGGGCCAGGGGGAGAGGGGTCCCCAGGGCGGCCCACCGGGCGATCTGATCGTCAAGTTCAAGGTGAAGGACGACACATTCTTCGAGCGCGACGGACTGGACCTCAAGTGCGAGGTACCGATCAACCTCGCCCAGGCGATGATGGGCTCGAAGGTGAAGGTCCGGACGGCCGACAACAGGAAAGTCGTGCTGAAGATCCCGGCGGGGACGCAGTCCGGGACAACATTCAGAATCAAGGGCCAGGGTGTCGAGAAGGGCGAAACGCGGGGCGATCAGCTCGTGAAAGTCGTCGTAAAACTACCCGATCAGTTGAGTGAAGAGGGCAGGGAGGCGCTCGAGAAACTGGTAGAGGTAGAAGAGCTCAAACACTAGCCAGTGCGAGCGATTACGCCTCCGCCCAATACCAACTCCTTTCCTCCGTAGAGCACGGCGCTCTGCCCCGGCGTAACGGCCTCCTGCGGTGCCGAAAGCTCGATCGTGAATCCATTCGCAACGGCCCGTTCGATGGTGGCCGGGACGATCGGAGCCTGGTGCCGGATACGAACGCCTACCTCCGTTCCGGGCGGAGGGATCGGAGCGAGCCAGTTCGCGCTGTCGGCTTCGAGCCGCGATCGCTGCAGGGAATCACGCGGCCCAATTACGACTTCGCTCGTCGCAGGCCGTATCTCCAGAACATACATCGGCACGGAGTATCCACCCGGCAGTCCCTTCCTCTGCCCCACCGTGAAGCCCGCGAAACCGCCGTGGCGTCCGACTTCGGAACCATCCTCGTGGATGAACGCACCAGGCTGGATCGCGGGATGGGCAACGGGTAGCCTCTGCTTCAGCACGCCCATGTAATCGCCGTCCGGAACGAAACAGATCTCGAAGCTCTCCGGCTTCTCCGCGGTGACAAGCCCGAGTTCACGAGCCGCGGCCCTGACTTCAGGCTTGCGCATCTCTCCTACAGGAAGCAGCAGCCGGTCCAATACGGACCTGTCGATTCCCCACAGGAAGTACGTCTGGTCCTTCCGCTCGTCGTCGCCCCGGGCTAGGCGTACGGTGCCGTCGGTCGCGCGAATCACTCGCGCATAATGACCCGTGGCGATGAACTCGCAGTCGAGGGCGTCCGCCCGGCGGACGAGGTCGCGGAACTTCGTGAAGCTGTTGCACCGGACGCAGGGGATCGGCGTGCGACCCTCGGCGTACTCCGAGACGAAGTCGTCGATCACGTCCCGCGTAAAGGCCTCCTCCAGGTCAAATACCTGGTGGGGGATTCCGAGCCGTGCCGAAACCGCCTTCGCATCCGCGATTCCCTCGAGTCCGCAGCAGACCCGTGCGCCCTCGGGTACGTCGCCATAGCAGAAGGTCTTCACCGTTGCTCCCACGACGCCCCAGCCGGTGCGCACCAGCATCGCCGCGGAAACGCTGGAATCCACGCCGCCTGACATGGCGCAGAGGACGGTCCGGCCTTCGCCGCGCGGGAGCGGAGAGTCCGTCACGTGCCGACCTCCACGTCAGCTGCCGCCGACGGCACGAGCCTGCATGGCGGCTCGTACGGCTGCCTGTCCGGCACGAGTGACCTCCGACTCTGACGTGAAGGGCCCGAAGCTGAATCTGAGTACGGCGTAAGCATCGGCTGGTGCAATGCCCATCGCGGCGAGAACGTGCGAGCCAGACTGGCTGCCGCTGCTGCACGCGGAGCCGCTGGAGACGGAGATCCCGGCGAGATCCAGGCCCATCAACAGGGTCGCCGTGTCAGCACCGGGAATTCCCACGCTCAGCAGCTGCGGTAGACGCTCGGATGCTTCGGATGCGTGAACGACGAGCCCTTCGATTCCCTGGCGCAGATCGGCCTCGAGGGTGTCTCGCGACAAAGTCCAGCGCGCCGCGGAAGCCGGAAGCTCTCCTGCGGCTGCCTCCGCAGCCGCAGTGAAGGCAACCGCGCCCAGGGGGTTCTGCGTTCCAGGCCACAGGCCGCGCTCCTGAGAGCCACCGTAGACCAGTGGCTCGAGTTGCACGCCCGTGCGAACGATCAACGAACCGATTCCGACCGGTCCGCCGATCTTGTGCGCCGTGAGCGTGAGCAGGTCGGCCGGAACGTCGGTCAGGGAAACGGGAAGCTTGCCGAACGCCTGTACGGCATCCGTGTGAAACAGGGAATCATGCGCGTGCGCGATCTGACACAGTTCCGCGATCGGCTGCACCGTGCCGACCTCGTTGTTCGCCCACATCACCGACACGAGCGACGGCCGGTCGGCAGCGGCATTGGCGAGCGCGGACTCGAGGGCCGCAGGGTCGACAGAGCCGTTCATGTCGACGGGGAGGACGACGAGTTCAGCGCCTTCGGCTTCGGCGCGCCGAGCCGCAGCCAGAACTGCTTTGTGTTCTACGGCCGAAACCACGAGGAGCGGCCGTTCACCCACGTGCGCCCTGGCGAAGCCGAGGATGGCGAGGTTGTCGGCCTGCGTCCCACCGCCCGTCCACACCAGGTTCTGGCGCGGCGCTCCGATCAGCCGAGCCAGCCGTTCCCGGGCTGCCTCCAGCGCCTCGTGCGCGGCGCGCCCGAAGCCGTGCGCCGAGGCCGGGTTGTAGTCTGCCTCGCCGACGCACGCCTCCCAGGCTGCCTGCGCTTCGGGGCGAAGCGGAGAGGTGGCGGCGTGGTCGAGGTAGATGGGTGTTCGATTAACGTTCAGTAGTCTGCTCGTGTGAGGGCTACAACGAATACACCCCGAGTGCGGTCAGATCATCTACCTCGATCGTTTCAGGCGTCCAGAACGGCTCTCCGAACGGGCGGCGGACGAGAGATCCGTAGTGCCGCCCCTGTGACTCTACGAGCTCGAGCAGAGGCTGGCCCGTGGGGAACAGCTCGCCTGCCTTCGTGGCATCGGAAAACTGCGATGAGTAGCAGCCGATCGCTTCGAGCTTGCGCTCGAATTCACCCTCTGTCAGCCCCACTACGAAGGTCGGTTTCACCGGATCCTCCCGGTACGCCAGGGCGTGGATCACCTTCGTGGGTCGGTGGGGCGGGAGTGCGCGGAGATCCTCTCCGCCGTAGTTGGCGAGTCCGGCCAGAAAGCACGCGTCTCTGCCGAGTTCGGCCGAGATCCGGTGGTCCGGATGCCGGCCAGTGAGGAAGGGAAGCACCACCACGCGCGGCTTGAGTCGTCTGAGGATGCCGACAAGCAGCGACCGGGTTGCACCCGTGTTGAACAGGCCTGCGTCGGTCATGCCCGCGTTCTCACGCACCTCGACGCCGAGGACTTCGGCAGCCGCAGCCGCTTCCTCCGCTCGCCGCCCCGGAGTGCCCTTCGTGCCCGATTCTCCCCGGGTCAGGTCCAGAATCCCGACACGGCGACCGCGGGCGGCCGACCTGGTCAGCGCTCCACCGCACAACAGCTCGGCGTCGTCGGGGTGGGGCGCGATCGCCAGCAGGTCGAGGGGAGTATCGCTCATCACTCGTATCGCAGGGCTTCGACCGGATCCAGCGTCGCACCCCTGGCCGCCGGATAAAGTCCAAATCCGACCCCGGTAAAGATCGAAGCCCCGAGGGCGACGCCGATTGCCCATAGCGGCACCGAGGCGGGAATCGGCGTGAAGCTGGTCACCAGCCAGACGACCACTCCGCCCAGCACCATCCCGATCGCGCCTCCGACGGCGGTGAGCGTGGCGGCCTCCACCAGGAACTGGAGCAGCAGGTCGCGCCGCCGCGCTCCCATTGCCTTGCGAAGGCCGATCTCGCGGGTCCGCTCGGTCACCGAGATCATCATGATCCCGATCACGCCAATGCCGCCAACCATGAGTCCCACGCCCGACAGTGCGACCATCACGGCGAACAGCACGCCGGTGAGCCTGTCCCACAATTCGATGAACTCATCCTGGGTAATGAGCTCGAAGTTGTCCTCCTCACCAGGGTCAAGCCCCCGGATCTGCCGCATGGAGCCGCGGACGATGTCAAGTGCGTGATCCAGCGGGACGCCCTCTTCCGGTTGCACGGTGAATGCGATCATCCGCTGCCAGACGTCCAGGTTCTTCATCGCGGCGGGAAACGGAATGAACACCCAGTGACTGGCGAGACTGGAGAACACGTTTGCAGGCTTCCGGTAGACACCGATGATCTCGAATTGCGCATTCCGGTTTCCCGGCCTGCCGATCGTGATCTTCTTGCCGATCGGGTCTACTCCGGCGAATAAATCGAGGGCGACCTGCGAATCGATTACCGCGACGGCAGTCCGGCGCGCGTCCTCGACTTCGGTGAACCATCGACCGTCCACCACGTCTCCGTCGTCGATCTCGAGGTAGTTCGCGCCCACTGCGTACAGACTGATTCGAACGTCCTCGCCGTTGGCCGCCGCGTGGAAGCCGGTCTGCCCGAGATCGGCGAGCGCGCTGACCCGCTTGATACCAGGGAGGTCGTTCAGGTCCGCCGCCCACGCGGGGTCGAGCGGCGGGTTCTTGAAGAACTCGTTCTCCTCTTCCTCCAGTCCGGTGCTGATGCCGCCGCCCCCGACCGGGGCATGGAATACGTAGAAGGTCGTCATCCCGCCCGCCGACAGGGCATCGCTGAAGCTGTCGTTGATGCCCTGCACGACCGCCGCCATCGCCATGACGACCAGGACTCCGATCGCTACGCCCAGGATCGTGAGACCGCTGCGGACCTTGTTGGCGCTCAGGGAATCGAACGCCACTCGCAGTCCTTCGCGCAGCGTCGTTATCAGACCCATGCCTCGTCCCTGCCGGCGCCTACTCACTGCGCAACGCCACGATCGGGTCTTGTTTCGCAGCTCTGTATGCCGGATAAAGGCCGGAGCCGACGCCGACCAGGATTCCCAGTGAGAGTGCCAGGACGATGCCCCA
>JBDGUY010000070.1:0-12436 GCA_039585935.1 Gemmatimonadota bacterium | reverse complement strand
CGTCATCCGCGAGGAGACATCTCCCACAGTACGTTCACGATCTTCCACTCCCCGTCTACCTGTGCGATGTGCATGTAGTCGACCCATATACCTGCCACGATCTTGACCGAGGCCATGCCGCGATAGATGTCGAGGATCGTGACATCCGATCGCTTCTGCTCGTCCGGCATCTGCTTGCCACCACCGCCGGCTGCCATCTGTATCAGCTCGTCGGCCGTCATCTCCTGGAGCGTCTCTGCCTCGCCTGGCTGCCGCTGGACAATTCGCTTCTTGAGATCGGTATGCAGAGCCCGTTCCATGCGCACCGCATCACCCGTGTAGAAGCCATCGATATAGTCCAATGCGGTTGCACGGATCGCGGCCGAATCGGCGGCAGTCTGCGCTCGAGCCAAGTCCGGAGCACCGAGGCCGGCAAACAGCAACAGGGAAAACGCAGCGGTCGCAGTCGGCAACAGGGCGATTCTTGTGTTCATCGTTCTCTCCTTCGGATACCTGGGCACGGCCGGCAAGTCGACCGGTGGTCCTGTTTGCAGCGTCGGAAGCTCCGGGATACTCTCCCGGGTGCTGGAATACATGCGAATCCCGGAACCAACCTACGCAGGAGTACATAATGGCTGCAGCCGTAATTGGCGACACGGTGAAAGTTCACTACACCGGAAGCCTAGACGACGACTCGATCTTCGACAGCTCGCGGGACCGTGAGCCTCTACAGTTCACCATCGGCACCGGCCAGGTGATCCCGGGCTTCGAGGAAGCCGTGATCGGTCTCGAACCTGGAGCTTCTGCCCGAACTCGCATCCCCCCAGAGCAAGCCTACGGCCCCAGGGTGGCAGAGCTGCGGATCTCGGTCGACCGATCGCAGTTCCCGGATGGACTCGAGGTCCAGCTGGGGGACCAGCTGCAGATGCAGACTCAGGATGGACAGACGATCCCGGTCGAGGTCGTAGAGCTCGCTGATGCAAGCGTAGTAGTTGATGCGAATCATCCCCTCGCAGGGCAGGCTCTCACGTTCGAGATCGAACTGGTCGAAGTCGCCTGAACAAGGTGAGCCTGCGGGCGGGCTCAGCCCTCCCGCAGGTACTCACCCTCCATGAGCGGTTCCCAGTCTTCCCCGTTTGGCGAAGCCTCCATCAGGTAGCTGTAGCGCCCCTGCTCCCCGAAGTCCCACACGGCCCGAATCCAGCCCTGCCGGTCCTGGCTGACCAGCGTGAGAACGTCTCCTTCGAGATCTCCGACGAATTCGTTCGGCGGCATTCCCATGGAATCGAACCACACCAGGACGTACCGCTCCGCGGCAGCATCCCAGCGAATTACCGCATGCCCTTGCAGAGCGATCTTGCCGTTACGTTCTTGCTCGTAGTCGTGGATGAGCACGAACCCTCCGAGCGCCATACGATTGCGCACCCTGCCCACCGCCTGTCCGCCCCGGGGGTCCCACGGGCTCGGGTAGACCCGTTCCTCACCCCTCCAGAACCCCACCAGCGTCTCGAGCTTGAAATGCGCGGCTCCGGGAGTCGGCATCTCCATTATCATCTCTCCTGCCTGCGAGCCTTCACTCGTATGAGCCGGTTCCACCTGTCGGGGCCCGGACACGAGCGAGTGGCCGACCATGGTGTGGTCGGCTCCGCTTGGCGCCAGCACGGCGCTGCCGCGTAGACTCAAAGATCGGACCATTACGAGGTCCGCCACAAGAGAGGAAGACAGACATTGAATCCGGGCTTATGTCGTGCCTGTCGATTCGCGAAGATCGTTACGAATCGAAGTGGGTCGGAGTTCTGGCTCTGCCGGGCTGCGGCGGACAATCCTCGCCTGAAACGCTATCCGCCGCTTCCCGTTCTGCAGTGCGGAGCCTGGGCTCCGGGCTCCCCCGGCGGGGAGCTAGATCACGAGGTGGACCAGGAACTGGAGTCCGGTCAGAAGCAGGCTACCGAGGAATGCCGCCCGGAATCCACGCACATTGAATCCCGGGGTGAACGCCCCGGCGATCCAGAACATCAGCGCGTTGATCAACCAGACGAACAGTCCCAGGGTAAGGATCGTCAGCGGCAATGAGAAGAACAGCGCCACGGGTCGAATGACGACGTTGACAATCGCCAGCACCAAGGCGGCCAATAGCGCGTTCCCCCAACTCTGAACCTCTATGCCGCGCACGACCTGTGCGACGAGCAATACGAGCACTGAAGTCACCAGAAGATCGAGAATGAAACCCACGTCGCGCTCCCGAACAGAGTGTAAGTATCGAGTGGTCGATCATCTCTACGGGAACGGGCAGACTCAGGTTTCGGTTCGAATGATTGGTGGTGGACCCGGATGCAGAGGGGCCCGGAGGCGATAAACGCCTCCGGGCCCCTTCGCCGGCTCAGGATTCCAGACTTCAGGACTTCCGAACCGCAGACATTGCCCTACGGGTGGCCGGCCGCCTTGCACTCGGTGAGCACATGCTCTTCGTTGTTCATCACCAGCGCTTCCGGACCCTTTCCGAAGAAGGTCCAGGTGCCGTCACTGTACTTCATCCCGGATGCAGATTCGACGTGCTCGAGTTCGTACGACTCTCCGTCGACGGTAATCCGTGCCCTCGCCACTCCGTCGAGCAATGAGAACATGAAAGCCTTGTCTTCGGCGCACTTGAACATGATCTCGGTGACTCCACCCTCTCCAGGCATGGCGGACGACGCTGCCGCATGCGGGTTCTCCACACCTTCGGCCGTCGAGATCTCGCCCGCGTGGCCACCGGGCATTCCGCCGGCCATCCCACCCGGTGCTCCCGGTACCCCAGCGTGCGGGTTCTCCACTGCCGCGGCTTCTTCCTGTACTGCGCCTTCGTCGCCCTGTTCGGCTCCACCGCAACTGGCCAATACGATTGCACCAGCAACGGCGAGAAAGGCAAATCGTCTCTGCATCATCAGAATTGTCTCCATGAGTTGACGTCTCTCCCGCCTCGGACGAGACCGCGGCCGGGGACCGACCGGTCCGCGAAGCGGAGAGTTTCGCGGCGGGGACCCCGAAACGCAAGTCGTGAGCGTCAGGGCTCCTTCGCAGCCGGCTCCGCAGCGGCCGGGGCGGAAATCGGACGCCGGCCCGAGACGATGAGCACGACGCCGGTGATGATCACCGCTGCAGCGAGGAGCGTCCGTCCCGTGACGGGCTCATCGGCCAGCGCCCACCCGAGGAACACGGCGACCACCGGGTTCACGTACGCATAGCTCCCGACCCGGGCCGGCGTCGACACTCGAAGCAGATAAACGTAGGCGGCAAATGCGATGATCGACCCGAAGACGATCAGGTACAGCAGCGAAAGGCCGGAACGCATGGAGACGCCCGCCGGATCGAACCGGCTCCATTCGCCTCTCAGGGTCCCGACGGTCAACAGGAGAGCTCCACCCATCGTCATCTGGAGTGCCGCAGCCATTCGGGGGACCGACGGGACACGGAAGCTGGAGCCGAATACGGAACCCGTGGCCCATGAAACGGTCCCCGCAACGACGGCTGCGGCACCGAGGTACTGCATTCGCCCCCCGCCACCGAGCTCGACCGGACCGACGAGCAGCACGACGCCCGCCAGCCCGAGCACGAGGCCGGCCACGACTGGCGCGGTCGGACGACGGCCTTCAGGACGCATCCAGTCCAGAAGCACCATCCACATCGGAACGATAGCCACGATCAGCGCCGCGAGACCGGATGGGATCCACTGCTCCGCCCACGCCACGGCACCGGTGCCGCCTACGAGGAGCAGTCCGCCCACCGCCGTGGAGCCGATCCACTCCTGTCGTGGCGGCCGGGTGTATCCGCGCAGCCGGAGCCAGCCGTACAGCAGGAGTCCGGCGACCCCGAAGCGGGCGGCGAGCATGAGAAACGGCGGCAGAGTCTCGACCGCGAACCGGATCGCCAGGTATGTCGATCCCCAGATGACGTAGATCGCCGCAAACGCCATGATCGTGTTGAGCGGAACGGCGCTTCCGGCGAGAACATCCGGATCCGCATTCTGCACCCTGAGCACAGGCGCAGCCTGACCGTATGCCTCTCGCTCGAATCGGTTGCCCAGGTACGGGTCTTCCCCCCGCAGCAACGCGACGATACTGGACAGGAAATACGCGGGCAGAAACAGCGGCCCCCAGATCTCGTATTGCCGCACATGCACCCGTTCGTGGGCACTGCAATCTTCGAGGCAGGTCTCATCTCGGCCCACAACCACGTGCCCCAGGGTCATCGCCCGCGCTCCACCGCGGATTGGAACCCCGTGCCTGAGCAGCCATGACAACGCCGGTCCCGAGAGTTCGAGCACGCCCTCGTGCAGGCGGACTCGCCCGCCGCGCAGCAGCGCGAGCGGAAGCAGGAGCAATCCGATGACGGTGTTCGGCAATGCCCAGAGGAATCGAAGCAGACGCATGAGCCGGAGGGGCCGCGGGGAGGGTACCGAGCGCCGCCGTCAGGCGCTCGGAAGCTCGCCGGTAGAAGAGCCGCCGAGACGATTCGCGAACTCCCGGTCGGCCGGCGCGAGCGACAGAATCTGCAGTTCTTCGGCGGTGGCCCAGCGCATCTCGTCGTGTTCCAGAGCCGTCGGAGAGCCCTCCACCTCCGCCTCTACGAAGTGAACGAGGAATGGCGAACCTGGATCCCGGTGTGAGCAGACCGTCTCACCGAGGATTACGAGGCGAAGGTCCAACTCCTCACGCAGCTCCCGTGCTGCCGCCTGCGGTCGTGACTCACCTGCCTGTACTTTCCCTCCCGGAAATTCCCACATCCCGGCGTGGCGTTTCCCGGCCGGCCGGCGGCACACGAGGTACCGATCCCCGTCGCGGATCACTGCCGCCAGCACGTCCACCGGGTCGACAGCGTCGCGTCTGGCTACCTCTCCAAGGAACGATAGCAGAGCATCATGCAGCTCGGATCGATCCAGGATGTCCTTGTGGGCGGCCTGGTCGATCCACATCACCTCGGTTTCTGCCTGCTGCGCAATGCGACGAGCGTGCTCCGCCGGAACCCGGGCGTCGAGCTCTCCCTGTACCACCAGGATGGGGATCTTCAGTTCGGCAGCGCGATCTGCCGGATTCAGGCCCGTGAAGGACTCCCCTGCCCGCCGCTGCCAGAACGGTCGCAGCACCCGAGTCATCAGGTTTCCGGGCAGACCGCGGTCGCTGAACATTCCTGCCGTGACCTCGAACAGATCGGCGGGCGCGGCCACGACCGCGGCTGCATCGATCGGCGCGCCGGCGGCGGCAGCGAGCAGCGCAGCGGATCCGCCGAGGCTGTGCCCGACGACGGCGATGGGCGCTTCGGGGCGCCGCTCGCGTGTGAGTTCGACGGCATGCTTCAGATCGTCACGAAAGTGACGGATGGTTACGTACGGCGCGTCGTCACTGCGGCCGTGTCTCCGGACATCGACCGAAAATACGGGATATCCAGCCGCCAGCAGGGGTTCAGCCACGAACATCATGGTGCCGCTGTTCCCTGTCCATCCGTGTACGAGCACCACGACAGTGTGGTCGGGGCGTACCCCGGGTGGCTCCATCCACTCTCCCCGCAGAGTGATGCCGTCAAAGGCACGAAACTCGACCAGTTCGTGGGGCAAACCGAGATCCGCCGCCGTGCGCTCCAGACCGCGGCGCGGCGGTCGGGCCGTAGCCAGCGCGAGCCGATCCAGAGCCATGATTCCTCCAGCCGCCGCAGCGAGCGGCCATAGTAACGGCATGCCTCAGTCCTTCTCCGGATTCTGTCAGTATCGACCGCGACACCCAGCGGCACGGCGGACGGCAAGATCGGCGTTCCTGCCTGTTTGCGGCAAGAACCGCGGTTCGATGAGATCGGTATCTAATGCAGAACATGCGTCGAAAGTCAGGATCGCAGGAGCAGCCATGAGCGAGGCTCGGGGCCCCGCCGTGCCATTCTTGTAACGTTAAGTAGTTACCTGCTAACTAATTCGACCATTTATTTAATGTATTATTGATATGCATCAGAGATCCGGCAGATTCCTTGCCCAGAGATCTGCGGGATCTGATGCAAGTGTGTCGGCAGAAACCGCGAACAGGGAAAGGAGGCATGCGATGACGGATCTGGCGATGGCGCTGGTCGTGTCCGGCGCTGCTGGCTTTCAGGTTCACAGGCTGTTTCGATTGCGTCAGAAACCCCGACTGCGTCTGCATTCGGCAGACAACGGTGTTCCGACGCAGGTGAGGGTGAGCAACCGACCCGCCCACGTATGGACGATTCAGCTGGAGAACGGTGGCCCAGAGCCTGCGATCGGTTGTCACGCCTCGATCGACAAGCTCGAGTTCTTCGACGGCGCTCTGTGGAGGCCGCACCCGGGTTTTGCCTATCCGCTTCCCCTACCCTGGTCGATCGTCGGTGCGCAGTCCCGTCTCGACCTGCTCCCCGGCCAGATCACGCCCGAGCTCCCGCTTCTCATCACCTGGCTGGACGCGCCCAAGCTGCGCCTGGTCACACCGCTCGAGATCTCGTCCGGATTCATGCTGGAGTACCCTGCAGGGATCTACCGGTTGACCGTGATCGTCCGGACCTCGAATACTCCCGAAGCGTCCGTTCGAAGGAGGTTTCGGGTGAAGTTCGACGGGGAGCCGGGCGGAGTCCTCATCGAGGCCGTCCACGAGTAGTCCCTCCCGTCGTTCCAACCTTCAACGCCCGGTTGTTCCCGGTCTCTCCCTGCGTTAGAGTCCTCGCTTCGCACCTCCCTGACCGGGAGTTCCTGCGAATGTCAGCCGGGCGGCCCAGTAGACTCAGCTTGGAATCCGTACTCGGGGGAATCGAATGCGCCTCAAGTTCCGCATACGGTCGTCACTCTTTCTCGTGCTCTGTGCTCTGGCGGGCCTTGGCAGAAACGCTATCGCGCAGGAAGATCGGTCCGCGGTCGACGAGACCATCCTGTCATCGCTCCAACCGGCTGACGATCCGGATGAACCGCTCAGCGGGTTCTATGACACCGCCGATCTATCGTTAGTGATCACCGGAGGGAATTCTTCCGCCACGACCTTCGGGCTGCGGAACCTCGCCGAGTACTACTGGGAGAAGTCCTCGCTGCGTTTCGATCTGGGCGGGCTGAGCACCCAGTCTCGTGCGAGGGAGGACAGGGTCGCGGTCGAAACGGGCGACGGCGGTTTCGAGGTCGTAGAGGCGGAACGTCAGAAGACCGCCGAGAACTATTTTGCCAACCTTCGCTACGACTACTCGCTGTCCGAACGCTGGTACACCTTCGCGATCGGCGGGTGGTCGCGAAATCGATTCGCCGGATACGATGACAAGTGGCAGGGAGCCCTGGGTGTCGGCTGGATCGCTATCGACACGGAGAAAACGAAGTTGGACCTCGACATCGCCGGTACATACACGAGTGAGAGTCCTGTCCTGGGCCAGAAGAATGAATTCGGCGGTCTTCGATTGGCGTATGGCTTCGAGCAGCACATCGCCGAAAGCACGATCTTCCTCAGCAACCTCGTGCTCGACCAGAATCTCAAGGAAACCAAGGACCTGCGTGCGGATTGGTTCAATGCGCTCGAGATCTCGATCACGGACCTGGTCTTCCTGAGAACCAGCTTTCGAATCCTGTGGCGAAATGATCCGCTGTTCGAATCGCTTCCGCTGTACGATTCATCAGGAAATCCGGTCCTGGATGGAAACGGCGACCCGGTCAGCGTTCCTTCTCAGCTCGATCCGGTGGATACGTACTTCCTGACCTCCCTCGGACTGAAATTCTGACCGAGGTCAGCGCTCCAGGTTCTCGAACAACACGACCCCGCCACCGATTCCGCCCACAAACAGGTCGAGATCCCCGTCGTGCTCCAGGTCGAGCACGGCGGGCGTGGCGAAGGTCGGCGCCTCAGGGACGATCCCCGCCTCCAGGACGAGTTCGAACCCACCAGCGGTCGACTCGATTCTCCACAGCGTTACTCCGCCCGCTTCCGATCCGAGCAGGAGGTCGGTGTCTCCGTCCCCGTCCCAGTCCGCCAGAACGGGAGCACTCCTGCGCCCGGCATCGACTTCACCCAGGCGATCCGTTGCGAGAACGAATTCCGGGGAGGACGTCGTGCCCTCGTTCAGCCACAGGTTCAGTTCACCGGACGATTCGCCCGACACCAGGTCCAGGTCCCCGTCTCCGTCCACATCTCCAAGGGCCGGCACGGAGTTCGAGCCGCGTGACAGCACGATGGTCGCCTCCGGATCGGCCGTCCAGCGGTCCAGGCCAGTACCGTCAGAACCTCGATTTCTGTAAACGAGGATGCCGTCCTGCCAGGTTCCGAGAAGCAGTTCCGCAAATCCATCTCCGTCCAGGTCCCCCTGGGCCGGGGCGAAGTGGTACGAGCCCTCGATCGGGATCGCCCCGCGTGCCTGGAACTTCGCCTCACCTTCTCCGCTGACGTTCTCGAACGCGAACACCTTCGCAGTCTCCGAACCGTCATCGGCGATCTTGTTCCCGACCAACAGGTCCGCATCGCCGTCCCCGTCCCAGTCCCCGAACGCCGGCACGCTTTCACTTCCCACATCAAGGTTCCGCAACATCCGACGGCTTTGTACAGTCCATTCGTCGGGCGAGATCTGCTCGACAAGAAGCAGGTTGTCGACGCCCACCAGCAGATCGGGATCTCCATCCGCATCGAGATCAGCCAGTGCCGGAGCGTTGTAGCCACTCGTGAGGATCGGATTCCCCACGGGGAATGGCACCGGATCGCCCGTAAGATCTGGACGCTGGCAGCTTCCCGTGTTTTCGATCAGCAGCAGCCCGGGTTCGAAGAAATCGCCCCAGAACATGTCTACATCACCGTCACCGTCCACGTCCCCCAGAGCGAGAGTGTTCGCCCCGTGCATGGTTCCGAGTTGGGCCACGATCTCGATGTTCTGGAACCGGTCGGACAGGAGCTCGAACACGGGCGGTCCCGCCCCGGCTGCGGGACGCTCCTCGTACCGTGTCACCGTGCCCGTCAGGCGACCGATGAACAGGTCTACCCGCCCATCGCAGTCCAAATCGATCGCATTCGGAATATTCTGCCGGTCGGAGAAGATCGGATTCCCCGCCACGTCGCGCAGGCTGTCCGCCCACACCGGGAACCCTGAGCCCGTCCCGTCGCCTTCGTTCCGCCACAGCTTCACGTGACTGAATTGTGACTCTCCGAGCAGATCCGGGGCCCCATCCCCATCCAGGTCGGAGAAGCGGTACCACTCACCGACATCGATGCCCTCGTACCGATCCGAGCGCCACTCGAATCGGGGGGTCCGGGGGTCCCCGACGTTTTCGAAGTGCATGACTCGGCCGGAGCGTTCCTGGATGAACAGGTCCACATCGCCGTCACGATCCACGTCTGCCAACTGTGGCCTGGGTTGGTTCAGACCGCCCAGCCACGGGAACTCTAACGGCACTCCCGTATCGTCTAACACGACGGGATCGGTGACCCGGCGGGCCAGGCCGTGTGAATTCGCGGGCGCAACGCCGGGAACCGGGCCGACAGGTTCGGGCACAGTATCGGGCATCGGCCCGCTCGACGCGCAGGCAGCGAAAACGCAAACGCCGGCGCCCGCGAGACAGCGAGCACCGGCGCGAGCGAGCCGACTCACAACCGCCTCCAGATCAACGAGGGGGGACCGACGTTCCCATGCCCGCTGCGTACTGCCCGACATCGATCGTCTCCATCACTTCCAGGGTGGCCGTATCGATTACCGTGACACTGCCGAGCCGTTCAGCGCCTGGCGCCGCCCCAGCGTGCGCCATGGCCCCGTGATTCATCCCCTCGTCGTCCGCGGCGGGATCCTTCACGTTCCGGTTCGAGATATACAGCTTACGCCCGTCGGGCGAGATCGCGCTGCCGTGCGGTTCCGCGAATGCCGCATCCTCGATCACCGCCTCGACGCTCCAGTCGGAGCTACGCACCACGGTTACCGTATTCGCTCCCCGGTTCCCGAAGTACAGATGCGACCCGTCAGGCGAGAAGACCGGGTGCCACGGCATCGGATTCACCTCGATTTCCGTAATCATCTTCGGCCGCATCGGGTCCTCGAGTCCGAACACGAGCAGTTTTCCGCTCATCTCGCCGCCCGTGACCAGGGTGGATCCATCCGGCGAAACGGCGAACTGGACGAATACGTGCGTCGGACCGGGAACTTTCAGAAGCTCGACTCGCTCCTCGACCGGATCGATGATCGCGATGTCGTTCCCGGCCAGGCTCGCGGTGTAGACATAGCGCCCGTCCGGAGAGAGGGCGAGCGCATGCGGCCTGTCGAAGAACACGTCCACCTCGTCGATGGACATGTCCGACCTCTCGATCCTCCCGATGCGCTGCGGAGGGCTGACAGCCATCATCGATCGACCCACCCACAGCTGATCGGAATGGGGATCGAGAGCCAGCATGCCGGGCGTTTCGAATGCCGCCCGGCCGAGCAGGTCACCTGCCGGCGTCAGCTTGAGGACGAAGCCATCACCGATCAACGAGACGTAGAATGCCGATCCATCGGGCTCCACGACGACGTGGTGCGGCTTCGCGTTCTCGGAGAACCCGAGCCTCGTCAGATCGATCGTCCGGACGACCTCATCGGTCATCACGTCGATTACGGTCACGCTGGCCGACGCCTGGTTGGCCACGTACAGGTAGGGACCGTCAGCCGATTCGAATGCCGATCCGATCCCGGACGCGCGTGCGCCCGCCGCCGGACCGAGCCCGGCAGCGAGGAACGCTACGCCGATCAGAAGCGAGTTGATCAAGAGACTGGCCGCCCCTCGCGCCGCTTCAGCACGAACAGCCCTTCCTTCATGCTGGTGACGACGATCACGCCGCTCTCGAAGTACGGATAGTTGCTCCACGAACCGTCAAACCCCGGCTCGTTCTCCCCGCCTGACACCGTGTCGAAATAGCCGACCTCGACCGGGTTCTCCGGATCGCTGATATCCAGCACCCGGAGACCGGACACGTAGTTCGACTGATACATGCGATCGCCCTTCACGTACAGGTTGTGATCGCTGGAAGCCGACGTTCCGATGTGCTCGCGGACCAGGATTGGATCGTCGAGGTCGGTCACGTCCCAAACCAGGGTCCGGGTACCCTCCACACTCCCGTTGATCTCGTCCAGTTCATCGTTGATGTAGAAGTAGGCATGGTCGTCGGTCAGCCAGCCCTGGTGGGTGTAACCGACGTTGGGATACGAAGCGACCGATATCGAGCTGGGCGCCTGTTTGTCGGTTACATCGGCGATCCCGAGAGCCGTCTCAGACGCGCTGAAGCAGATTTCGCGGCCCTGGTAGTCCGCGTCCGGACCGCGATAGACGACGCACTGCGCATCGTGCGTGTATCCCGTCTTCTGGCGACCCGTCTCGGTATCGGCGAAGCAGCCGGCGAACGTGGGCTCTCCCGGAGTTCTGACGTCGATCATATGGAGCGCGCCGCCGCAGGTCTCTCCACCCATGCTCGCACCGGTCGCATAGGCGAAACCTGTCTCTTCATTGATCACGATGTTGTGAGCGCTGGCGATTTGATCGTAGTGCGCCGTCGCCTCAAACGTGACGGGATCCCCGGTGACTTCACGCAGACGGGTGAGGTCGAAGACCTGCATCCCGTGCGGACCGGCTCCATCGGCGACCACGTAAGCGTGATTGTCGTAGACCTTGATGTCACGCCAGACCGCGGCGTCCGCGCCCTCGGTCAGCGGAAGCTGGCCCAGGTAGCGAGGATTCGAGGAGTCCGTCACGTCCACGAACACGGTCGCGTCCGTTCGCCCGACGATCGCGATTTCCCTGCCGGTCTCCGGATCGGTCCAGCCCCAGATGTCGTTCAGTACCACGCCACGACCAGCGCCGAGGTCCTGCCTCGGAATGAACGCCACGAGGTCCATGTCACTGCAATCGAACGACGCGGCTGTGCCTTCGGAGCAGTCGACCTGCCCACCGAGGACTGCTTCGAGACTCGATTCCTCGATGTACAGTTGCGTGGAATGCATCCAGCCAGTCCCGGGCGCTGCCTCGAATATGTGCGCCGTTCCGAGGCCCCCATCCGCACCCAGGGCGGAGACGACTGCGATGCCTCCGCCGAGCGCCACGGTGCCGGCGAAGAAGTCACCACGGTTAGGCTCGTCCGCGGACAGTTTGTCGGCGGCGAGCCAGCCGTCGCCCGTCTCATCGAGGACAAATCGATACACCCGTCCCTCGAACCCGTTGGCGCCGCCCGCCCCAATCCACAGCTCCCGGCCGTCGAAGGCAGCCGAGGACCCGAAGCGCATGCCTCGCGTCGCGTCAAACGGCTGCAGTCGGGCGCCTTCGGTCCAGTCACCCGTCACCGGATCCCGTGTGAACGTGAACATCGTCCCCGAGAATCCGGCATACCTGTCCGTACCGACGAACGCACGATCCTCGCTCAGCACCAGGGTCGATCCGTACCGAATTCCCTTCTCTGCATTATCCGACTCGAGCTTAGCGGCCTGGCTCCAGCTGCCGTCGCTTCCCCGCTCGAAC
>JBDGUY010000069.1:0-8763 GCA_039585935.1 Gemmatimonadota bacterium | reverse complement strand
TACGGTTCGAGCAGCGCCGTGAGATATGCGTTGTTCAGCACCGCGGCCTCGGCCGTGTCCCGGATCCCCTGGCGCCCGAGCATGCTCATGTACGTCCAGGCTCGGACCAGCACGCCGAAGTTCCCGTAGAATCCGTGCAGCTTCCCGAACGACTGCGGACGATCCCAGTCCAGGCCGTAGCTATCGTCGTCCCTTCGCACGACCCGCGGCACCGGAAGGAACGGCTCGAGATGCGCCTTGACGGCCACCGGACCCGAGCCGGGTCCGCCGCCCCCGTGCGGAGTGCTGAAGGTCTTGTGCAGGTTGAAATGCACGATGTCGTATCCCATGTCGCCCGGACGCGTGACGCCCATCAGGGCGTTCAGGTTGGCGCCGTCCATGTACATGAGTCCACCTGCGTCGTGCACCAGGTCGCAGATCTCGAGAATGTCCGACTCGAACTTCCCGAGCGTGTTCGGATTCGTAAGCATCATGCCCGCGACACTGTCATCCAGTGCTTCGCGCAGCGCTTCGATGTCCACCTTTCCGTCGGCGTTGGACGGAAGCTCGACCGCGTCGAAACCGGCCATCGCAGCCGTCGCCGGATTCGTCCCGTGCGCCGAATCCGGAAACAGGACCTTCCTCCGGCTTTCGCTCTCACCCCGCGCCTCGTGATACGCTCGCATCAGCAGGACGCCGGTCATCTCGCCCTGGGCTCCAGCGGCCGGCTGCAGGGTTACCGCATCCATGCCGGCGATATCCGCCAGCCACTCCGTGAGATCGTACATGAGACGCAGCGCGCCCTGGGCACCGGCCTGCGGCATGAACGGGTGAAGTCCCACGAATCCTTCCGCGCGGGCCGTCGCTTCGTTCACCTTCGGGTTGTATTTCATGGTGCACGAACCGAGTGGATACAGCGCGCGGTCCACGTGGTGGTTCTTCAGCGACAATTCCGTGTAGTGCCGGACGACTTCATTCTCCGGGACTTCCGGTAGTCTCGGCGGGTCCGTTCGCAGGTGCCGCTCCGGAATCAACTGCTCGATCGGAGGAGTCTCCACCTCCGCCGCCGGAACTGACGTGCCGCGTCTACCAGAACTGGACTTCTCGAAAATCGTCGGCGTTACGTCCGCCTTGTAGGGAAACCGGGCCATCGCCCTCTGCTCCTCGCGCTGTCTAGAATTCCCAGGCCTCGCCTGCAGCCAGCACCACGACCTCTGCCCGGGGCTCGACGAGCGCCCGGAAGTTGTCGGAGTCCTGGGCTATCAGCGGCCAGGTATCGAAGTGAATCGGGATCACGACTCGCGGCTTGATCATGTCCACCGCTCTCGCCGCGTCCTCCGGGCCCATCGTGAAGTTGTCGCCGATCGGCAGCAGTGCCACGTCGACATGCGACTCCAGCAGTTCCATGTCCTTGATCAGCGCCGTATCACCGGCATGGTAGATCCGGGTGTTGTCGATATCGATCAAGAATCCGTGCGGCGTGCTCGTGTAGCCCTCGGCTCCCTCGGCGTTGACCGACGCCGTGTGGACCGCCGGCGTAAGCTTCACCCGGCCGAACGGAAAATCGAACCCGCCACCGACGTTCATCCCGTGCCCGGCCTCATGACCCTGCTTCTGGGCGGCGTAACTCACGAGTTCGAACGTCGCGATCAACGTCGCGCCGGTCTGCCGGAGCAGGTTCCAGGCGTCGGCGACATGATCAAAATGACCGTGCGTCAGCAGCACGTAGTCGAGTCGATCGTGGAAATGCTCCGGCCCCACCACTGCGGCAGGGTTCTCGGTAAGGAAGGGATCGATCAACATACGGGTGCCATCACCCGCCACGATCTCCGTACACGAATGTCCATGAAACACGATCTTGCCCATCGTCGAATCCTCTTTGTCCTTCCTGTTCGAACTTCAGCCGGCGATCACGTCCACCAGGCGATCAATTTCTTCCTGGTTGCGCTTCTCGGTGAACGCCAGGAGCAGCCCGTCCGGCGCTCCGAGACTCGGGAAGCGTGACAGGCTCACGCCGGCCAGGATCCCGGCCGAAAAACCACGCTCCAGGATCGCCCGTGAGTTCTCGGTCGTCTTCACAGCGAACTCGCGCACGAACGGTGCGTCGGGATACACCAGCTCCACTCCGTCCAGCGCCTCGAGCTTTCCACGTGCATAGTGCGCGTTCCGGGCTGATACTTCCGCCACCTCCCGCAGTCCCTCCCGTCCCAGGAGCGCCAGGTGAATCGTCGCCGCGAGGGCGTTCAGGCCCTGGTTCGTGCAGATGTTGCTCGTCGCCTTGTCGCGCCGGATCTGCTGCTCACGTGTCTGCAGGGTGAGGACGTATCCGCGACGGTCTTCCACATCCACCGTCGCGCCTACGATCCGTCCGGGCATCTTCCGTACGTACTTCTGCTTCGCCGCGAACAGGCCGACTACCGGTCCCCCGAAGCTGAGCGGATTGCCGAATGGCTGTCCCTCCGCGACGACGATGTCCGCCCCGAGCTCGCCCGGCGATCGCAGCAGACCCAGGGTCACCGGATCTGCGACCACGACCAGCAGCGCCCCGGCCTTCTGAGCCAGCTCGGCCAGCGGCTCGATCTCTTCGACCACGCCGAAGAAATTCGGATACTGAACGATCAGGCAGGCGACGTCATCACCCAGCGCCTTCGCCAGCGCATCCCGGTCCAACAGGCCATCCGGCCCCGTGGGGATGCCCTGCAACTCGGATCCCTGCCCGCGCAGGTAGGTATCGGTCACCTTCCGGTAGTGAGGATTCAAAGACCCTGCGGCCAGCACTCGGTCCCGTCGGGTCACCGCCCGCGCCATCACGGCCGCTTCGGCGGCGGCGGAAGGCCCGTCGTACATCGATGCGTTGGCCACATCCATCCCGGTAAGCTCGCAGACCATGGTCTGGAACTCGTAGATCACCTGGAGAGTCCCCTGGGATACTTCCGGCTGGTAGGGCGTGTAGGCCGTGTAGAATTCGCTGCGTCGGATCAGGTGATCCACGGCCGCCGGCACGAAGTGGTCGTACTGCCCCGCACCGGCAAAACACACGAGCGAGTGATTCTGGCTGGCCATCTCCTGGATCGCCCGTACGGCCTCCCACTCGGAAAGCGCATCCGGCATCTCCGGCAGCCCTTTCTGGATGAGAGAGTCCGGAACGTCCGAGTACAACTCTCTCATGTCCGAAACGCCGACCTTCGCGAACATCTCGCGCCGATCGGCGTCACTATGCGGAACGAATGACATGTTCACCTGCCGTTCGTGAAGGGCGGCCCCCGGACGCCGGTCCGGTGCCGCCTCAAAGAAGTCACGCTTCGATATGGCCTGAGTAGTCCGTGTCTGAGAGCAGCACGTCGAGCTCCGACATGTCCCGGGCGCGGATTCGGACCATCCAGCCTTCGCCGTACGGGTCGGAATTCACGAGAGCCGGATCATCGTTCAGCGCCTCGTTGATCGCGACGACCTCTCCGCTGAGCGGGCTGTACAGATCCGAGACCGCCTTCACGGCTTCGATCGTCCCGAACACGTCCATGCGAGCGAACGAATCACCGGGGCTCGGAAGTTCGACAAATACGACGTCTCCGAGCTCGCCCTGCGCGTAATCCGTGATGCCGACCACGAACTCGTCGGCCGCTTCCGTCTCCCGCACGTACTCGTGTTCTTCCGTGTACTTCAGCCCCTCTGGGATGTCTGACATTCCGGCCTCCAGAATCGTCCATGGTATCCGCCGGTTTCGTCGACGGCCGCATTCCGGGAGGGAGACGATACCCCGCGCCGGGAGCAGGTGTCAAGCGGACTCCGACATGCGCGATCGGCCGATGAAGATGCGGCTTTCCGGACCGTTAGCGACGGTCGCCGAAAGTCTCTTCCGGCGGCCTGAACCGGACGGCTCGCAGTCCGTCTCAGCTCCGGCCAGAGCGCTCCAGCCGGCGCATCTTCCGCTGCTCCCGGCGGCGGCGCTTCGCGTCCCGGGCCGTTTCGCCCGGCTCGCGGACCACGACTTCCACCCCGCCCATGATCGCCAGTCCCTTTATGATCACCAGCGGAGCCTCGGGATCCGGATCCGCCGACGGTTGATCGACTCCCTCGAACCCTCCCATGATCCCGAAGCCGCGGGTCTGCACGGCGAGGCCGGGAGGAACGATGATTTCGGCGCCGCCCATGATCGCGATGACGCGGATTTCGGTCACCCCCGGGCCAAATCGTGCTTCCCGCAGGTCGAGGCCGGCGCCACCCATGATCGCGATGGTCGTAGTCCGGCGGGCGGGTGTCCACGCTCCCTTTCGATCCACACCGGACAGTAACGCGACCTGGAACCCGTGCTTCGGTACGTCTTCCGCTCGTACGCGCGACGGTAGAGTCGTTCCGGCGATGGGCGCCGGCACGCTCGAGTCCACGAGCGTCGGAAGGCCCTGAAACACGCTTTCGATCTCGACCGGCGTCGCGGCCGAGTACACCCGGTCCACGCGCTCCTCGAACTCTTCGACACTGAGGTGGTCCTCCGCGAAGTGAGTCCCCAGGCGTCGCACCGCTCGTTCCTTCCGATCCTCGAGCTGAAGTGGAACGGGCAGTCCGCTGTCGTTCACGAGATGGCTCCTGGCTCTTCGTTGTGTCGCCGCTTCCGGACCTCTGGCGAGGCGACCGGCCATCGAAACATAGGCCTGCAGCGGACGGGGAACGAGACACCGGACGCCTGCCCGGGTTCCTCCCGTTGCAGGACTCAACCGTGCCTTCTAGCTTCACAGACGGATGTGCACCCGGCCGAGGCCGGGTGTCGACGGGCGAGGCAGCACGTAGTTGACCGGTGTTCGCGCCCGCTGTGTTCTCAAGCAAAGGAGGTGATCCAGTGTCTGACTGTAGAATCGAGCCTGGCTCGACACGGGCAAGCGGTCGCCTTGGTGGTACCCGCTAGGAAGCGAGCAGCGTTTCCCGCGCCGATCGCCGGCTGGCGAATGGCGCGCGTCTGACTCGCGGAGCCTCGAGGCGCCGCGTCGAGTCAGGTCGAACCGAAGGCCGCGGAATTCCTTTGAAATCCGCGGCCTTCGTGCATCATGGCTTCAGTCGCCAACCCGCCAGTCCCGCCTGCAGGCGACGAACAGTCCGATACCCAGGACGACGAGGCCCCAACAACCTGTCGTCAGCAACGCGGGTTGCTCAGGAATATTCCCTGCCAGCGAAACGCGCACTGCCCGCAACATCGGGCGTACTGGAAGGACCCGCGCGGCGCGGGCCAACAAGTCTGCCGTTGGCAGGACTGCGGTCATGGCGATGGGAATCGCTACGAGAAGTGCACCCGCCAGGGCTTCACCGCGGTCCAGTACGGCCGACAGCAGCAGGACCGTCGATCCGACCCATACCCAGGTGACGAATCCTGCCCCTATCGATCCGACGAGGGAGAGGTCGGGGCCGATTCCGCCGCCGGTACTCCAGGCAACGTTGATCGTCGTGGCGGCAACGAGCGCGACGATGGTCAGACTGACGAGCCCGGCCAGCCATCTTACGAGATACAGGGCCGGTCGTGAGATCGGCCGGGTGAGCAGGAGCGGACCGCTCCCATTGCGTCGCAGGTCCGAGACGACGCCCTCGGCCAGCCAGGGAGAGACCAGGGCGAGAAGCAGTCCCACCAGGTGCGCCGTCGAAGCAGCCCCCGGCTCACCTCCGGCCTTGTAGCCGTCCGCGAACCCTGACTCCCCGAATCGCAGGAGGGGAGAGGTAAGCAGCAGAACGAGCGCCGTGGCCACGAAGATGCGGGGAAGCCGGTCTCGCAACAGACGGGGAAACAGGATCGCGCAGGACCTCAAGTCCCACCGACCTGCTTCAGGACACGCAGGACGCGACGCTCCAATGCCTCTGAGTCCCCGTGCGTCGGGAAGTCGTCTACCACGCTGCCCGAGTCGATCACGATCGCCCGCTCTGTGAGGCGGGCCGTTTCCCCCAGCTCGTGCGAGGACAGCAGCAGGGTGCGCCCGGGGGAGTCCCTGCGCAGTTGTGCCAGCAACTCCCGGAAGCGTGCCCGCCACACCGGATCGAGTCCCGCAAGCGGCTCGTCGAGCAGCAGGACTTCGCGGGGGCGAAGCAGCAGCTGGGCGATACCGACCCGCTGCCGCAGGCCGTGCGACAGACCATCACAACGGTCGCTGGCCCGTTCGCGAAGCCCGACGTGGTCGAGGGCTCGATCGACCGACCGCGGGATCGCCGCACCGCTGTACCCGTCCAGAATCGCCAGCCGGACGAGGACCTCGCGCACGGTCAACCGGGCCGGAAGCCGGACCCGGTCGGGGAGCAGGCCGATGCCCCTGGAGCGGACATAGGCGACGGGCGCGAGTCCGTGCACGAGTGTGCGTCCCCTGTCGGGCTGGATGAGACCGGCAAGCACCGCGAACAGCGTGCTCTTTCCGGCTCCATTCGGTCCCACGACGGCTATTGTCGATCCGGCTTCGATGCGAAGATCGAGCGCGGCCAGGGCATGGACCGGCTGCCGCTTCCTCCTGCGATAAGCTTTTGAGACTCCGCTCAGCTCGATCAATGGATTCCTCGCCACGTGTTGACACTGCCGCCCGTCGACCGAGGACAGGAGGGGCAAAGATTCGGCGCCCACCATCATCAGAACCTCAACGGTAGGCCGGCGCGACCAGACGCTTGCCGATCGAGACGGGCGGTGTCCATGTTCGGGCGTGTTTGAATTCTCGAAGTACTCGGGTGCTGGAAACGACTTCGTGATCGCGCGGGCGGACGATCGGTCGGATTCGATCGGGGCAGAGCTCGCACGTCGCGTGTGCTCCCGGCGCACGGGTGTCGGAGTCGATGGACTGATCCTCGTGTACCTGCGGCCGGACGGGATCCGGGTTCGGTTTTTCAACCCCGATGGTTCGGAATTTTCGACGTGTGGGAATGGCAGCCGCTGTGCCGCCCGATTCGCGAGCGACGAAGGGTTGGGCGATCCGGCCGGCTTCGTGCTGGAAACTCCGGCTGGCGAAATCGACGCTCGGGTAGAGGGAGACAGGGTATCGCTGGATTATCACATCGAAGTAAGTCTGACGGGACCGATCGGAGTGGCCGGGCCAGAGGGCCCGATCGAAAGCTGGCTCGTTCGGATCGGCGTTCCCCATCTCGTACTTCCCCTGATCCGGATGCCCGAGGGGCCGATCGAAGAACTCTGCAGACCGCTCAGGCGGCTCGACGTCCTCGGACCCGCCGGAGCCAACGTGAACCTGGTGACGTTGAGCGACATCTCCTCGGGCGCCGTGCGAACTTTCGAGCGAGGTGTAGAGGCCGAGACCCTGGCCTGTGGAAGCGGATCGATGGCATCGGTATTCGCTCTGCGCGCGAGCGGGAAGGCAGAGCCGCGGGTTTCTTTGCGAGTCAGCGGCGGCGAGATTCTGGATATCGAGATCCTCGACCGGGCCCCGCCCGATGGAACCGTGCGAGACGTACGTCTTTCAGGCCCCGCCGTGAAGTTGTTCGAAGGCACCTTCCCCGAGAGTATTCTCGTTCCGTGAGCCGGATCTGAGCTGTTGACGGCACTGGATTCCACCAAACTGACCGTACCGTTGATCGAGTGGTTCCGATCACGCGAACGCGACGTCCCGTGGCGGGCAGAAACGGATCCGTACCGGATCTGGCTCGCCGAGGTGATGGCCCAGCAGACCCGAATCGCGGTGGTCCGTGAACGCTACGAAGAGTTCCTGATTCGCTTTCCCGACATTTACGCCCTCGCCGGGGCCGATCTCGACACGGTTCTGAAGGCCTGGGAAGGAATGGGGTACTATGCGAGGGCCCGTAACCTGCACCGGGCGGCAGAACAGATCGTAACGCTGCACGGTGGCAAGATCCCGCGGGAGCCAGAGGCGCTCCGTGAACTGCCCGGAGTGGGGCCGTATACCGCTGGAGCCGTGGCGAGTCTCGCCTTTGGCCGACCCGAGCCGGCCGTCGATGGAAACGTTCGCCGTGTGATGTCACGTCTGCTGGATCTCGCGAGGCCATCAGCAGCGTTGCTCGACCGTGAGGTCCGGGGCCTGCTGGCCGTCGCGGAAGCTCCACCGGGCGAAGTGAATCAGGCCCTGATGGACCTGGGTGGAGAGATCTGCAAGCCGCGAATCCCGCGCTGTGAACTATGCCCCATCGCGGATGCCTGCCTGGCCCATGCCCGCGGCACCGAGGCCGACAGACCGGGACGAGCACCCCGGCGAGAACTGCCGCACCACCCGATTGCCGTCGCCGTGGTCCGTCGTGACAGCCGGATCCTCATAGGCCGACGACCGACCGAAGGGCTGCTGGGCGGACTGTGGGAGTTTCCCGGCGGTAAGATCGAGCCGGGTGAAACACCGGAGGCGGCAGCGGCTCGCGAGCTGCGGGAAGAGATGTGCGTCGAGGTGTCGATCGGCCGGCAGATCGCGGTGGTCCCGTTCGCCTACAGCCATTTCCGCATTACGCTTCATGCATTCGAGGCAACGTGGACCGCGGGCGAGCCGTGTGGTCGGGCGGTCAGCGACTGGAAGTGGGTTACGGTCGATGAATTGCGGAGTTATGCATTCCCGGCGGCCAACCGGACGATAATCGAGCAGCTCAGCTAGTCTCACTGGCGGGCTTGTGTTCCGCCACCGTGGAACTCAGATCACCAACTGCGGCTCCGCGTGGCGGCATCAGCCAGATCCAGGCCGCTGACGCCAGGACCAGGACCCCGCCGGCGAGGAATCCCAGCCCGGGCCCGAATACTCCGAACGCCGCGCCGGCTGCCACGGGTCCGATCATTCTGGCGACGGCACTGGCCGACTGATTCACCCCCAGTACCTCTCC
>JBDGUY010000068.1:0-8812 GCA_039585935.1 Gemmatimonadota bacterium | reverse complement strand
CGAGGATGTGGTCGCAGGAATTCGCGACCCGTTGTCGATCGAGCAGATGTCGGAGCACCTGCCCGGCTCGCTCGAACAGTTGCAGGAGACCGCCGAGCGCCTCGAGTCGCACTATCGTGAGATGCAGGATCTCGAATTCACCGTCGAGGACGGTGAACTGTTTCTTCTGCAGACTCGCGACGGAAAGCGAACGGCCCGAGCTGCAGTGCGTATCGCAGTCGAAATGGCCGATGAGGGATTGATTACGCGTGAGGAGGCCGTCAGACGAGTAGAACCCGAGCGCCTCGACGAGGTGCTGCACCCGATGGTCGATCCGGACGCCGACTACATGCCTCTCGCAATCGGGAATCCGGCCTCACCAGGGGCCGCTTCCGGCAAGATCGTATTCACGGCACGCGAGGCCGTGGAGCTGGCGGAACAGGGGGAAAGCGTCGTGCTGGTCCGAAACGAGACCTCCCCCGACGATTTCGAGGGCATGGTAGCGGCGGTGGCCATCGTTACCGCACGCGGCGGAAAGTCCAGCCATGCAGCGGTGGTTGCGAGGGGAATGGGCAAGTGCTGCGTCGTCGGAACCAAATCGCTCGACATCGATGAAGATGCGCGGGTGATCCGGTCGAACGGCCAGCTCGCGAAGGCGGGGGACTGGATCACCGTGGACGGAGCCAGCGGCGAGGTCATCCCGGGTCGGATTCCGACTGTCCAGCCAGAGCCAGGGGAGCACTTCGATAGGCTCATGGATTGGGCCGACGAGATTCGCAGGCTCCGGGTCCGAGCCAACGCAGACAACCCGGAGGATGCGGCGGCCGCGCGTGAATTCGGCGCCCAGGGGATCGGCCTGTGCAGAACCGAGCACATGTTTTTCGGCGAGGAACGGATCGACGCCGTCCGGGAGATGATTCTCGCCACCGATGCACAGGGCCGGAAGCGGGCGATTGACCGGCTTCTTCCCATGCAACGCTCTGACTTCGAGGGAATCTTCCGTGCCATGGACGGGCTCCCGGTGACGATCCGGCTCCTCGATCCCCCGCTGCATGAATTCCTCCCTTCGGAATCGGAAGAGCTGGAGCGAATCGCGGACGTCCTGGGACGGACGGTCGAGGAGGTCGAAGCCGCCGTCGAGCGTCTCACGGAGGCGAATCCGATGCTCGGCCACCGCGGATGCCGACTGGGGTTTTCACACCCCGAGATCACGCAGATGCAGGCGCGTGCCATCTTCGAGGCTGCGCTGGATGCCCGGGCCGATGGAATCGATGTTCAGCCGGAGGTTATGGTTCCGCTGGTCGGCCACGTCGGAGAATTGAAGAATCAGCGGTCGCTGGTCGACCAGGCGGCTCGCGAAGTATTCGCGGAACGGGACGATCGAATCGACTACCTGGTCGGAACGATGATCGAGTTGCCCCGCGCCTGTCTCACTTCAGGACCGATCGCGGGCGAAGCGGAGTTCTTCTCCTTCGGAACCAACGACCTGACCCAGACGACGCTGGGACTGTCGCGCGATGACGCGGGTTCGTTCCTGCCCCTGTACGTGGAGGCCGGGGTGTACACGAAGGATCCGTTCCAATCCCTGGACACCGTGGGTGTCGGACGACTGATGCGGGCGTCTGTAAAGGAAGGGCGGGAAGCTCGGCCGGACCTGAAGATCGGAATCTGCGGTGAACACGGGGGAGATCCGGACTCGGTCCGTTTCTGCCACGGGCTTCGCATGAATTACGTTTCCTGCTCCCCGTTCCGAGTTCCCGTGGCCCGACTCGCCGCGGCCCACGCGGAGCTCGACGACCGGACAGAAACAGACTGAGCGGCACCCGGTCGGGTGAGGGGGCGGCGGCACATCGCCCCCTCACCCGACACTACGGCTGGCGTCAGATCAGATTTCTCCGACCCCACCGCCCGCCAGCGTCCGCTCGGCGAGGTCGACCCATTGCCGATTCCCCATGTACAGCGGCGTCCGCTCGTGAAGCTCCTGCGGCTCGATCGACATGATGTCGCGTGTACCATCGCTCGCCCGGCCGCCGGCCTGCTCGCACAGCATGGCGAGAGGGGCCGCCTCGTACAGCAACCTCAGCTTGCCGTTCGGGTTCTTCTTGTCTCCCGGGTACATGAAGAAGCCGCCGTACAGCAGGGTGCGGTGAAAGTCTGCCACCAGGGAACCCACGTAACGCTGCGAAAATCCTCCTCCGCCGTTCGAGCCCGTGCCCCGGAACCATGACACGAGATCCCGTTGCTCGGGGGACCAACTCGAGAAGTTCCCTTCGTTTACGCTGTATATCCGCTTCCCGGGTTCCGGAATGCTGATCCTGCTGTGTGACAGGAGGAATTCACCGATCGAAGGATCCAGCGTGAATCCATGCACTCCGCTTCCGGTCGTGTACACGAGCACCGTTGAGGACCCGTACATCACGTATCCGGCTGCTACCTGCTTCGAGCCGGCTTGCAGGCAATCCACCAGGGATCCGTCCCGGCCCTCGGAAACTCGCTTGTGGAGAGAAAAGATCGTTCCGATCGAGATGTTCGCGTCGATGTTCGAGCTACCGTCGAGCGGGTCGAACAGCAGGACATAATCTCCGACCGGGAATTGCTCGGGGATCTGGATCAGGCCCTCCTCCTCCTCGGAGGCCATCACGCACAGATTCCCACCATGATCAAGCGCGTTGAACACGACGTCGTGTGCGTATTCATCGAGTTTCTGGACTTCTTCTCCGTGTACGTTTCCCTTTCCCGTCTTTCCGAGAATGTCGACCAGGCCGGCCTTGCTCACCTCGCGGTGAATCAGTTTCGCAGCCTGGGTCAGGTCGTAGAGAACCGAGGTCAACGCACCTGTCGCACCCGGGTGATCGCGCTCCTGCTCGAGAATGAACCGTCCGAGTGTAACTACGTACCGATCCATTACGACCTCCGGTTTTCTGCGGCTGTCTGAAGCGTGTCGGTCGACTCGATCCGCATTTTGGCGATACGCTCAACGCGGGCCTGCAGTCTTCACACTGAGCCGGCCGATTCCCCGCGTCAACAGCCATCAATCTCCGTGCCGCTCGGCGGGGTCGGCGGAGACCGGAGTGTTCCACGCGGTTTCGCTGTCGATTCGCCATGTCCCGTCTCGGCGAATCTCGATACACAATGATCCCCTGCGGTCCGTACGCCACACTACGGGGATCGCAGCGTCGTCGAGCCGGGCCACGACTTCGGGATGCGGATGACCGTACCGATTCCCATGCCCGGAGGAGATTACCGCGACCGTCGGGCGCACGACCGACAGCCATGCGGGAGTCGTCGACGTCCGACTCCCGTGATGGCCGACCTTGAGCAGATCGGCGCGCAGAGAATCGGGAGACCAGGAGCGGAGAATGGCCTCCTCCTCGACGGCGGTCGCGTCGCCGGGATTCAAGTACCGAAATCCGGCGAGTTCAACCCGGACGACGAGGCTCGTCTGGTTTCCGGTGAGTACTCGGCCCTCCCGCCGGCCGTCGGTAGCCGGATCGGGTCCGAGCACGAGGACTTCCGCGTCATCAACCTGTATCCGGGATCCGGGCCTGGCGATGAGCCAGGGGACGCCTGCCTCGTCCGCCACCGCAAGAAGGCGGGCGTAGGGTGCGCGAGGGAGCGGGTCCGCAGTATCGAGCACGCCGCCGACGGGAACGCTCGACAGCAGTCCCGGAAGTCCGCCGATGTGATCCAGATCCGGATGTGAGAGAACGACCAGGGCCACCGATCTGGCGCCCCTGCGGCGGAGCGCTGCCGCGACTTCCTCCCGTCCGGCTCCCGCCTTCCGGTCCGGACCACCGTCGAACACCAGCCAGCGACCCTCGAACGTGCGCAGAATCGCCGCGTCTCCCTGACCTACGGACAGCGTACACAGCAATCCCGTATTCCGTTGCTGGAGAAGCCGGGTAACCGGCTGCCCGAGGCACAGTGATAAGAGGATTGCTGCGGACACGACCGTTCTCGCTGGTGGAACCCCCCGGGCGACGCGGGCCAGTATCGCAAACCCGATCAGCCAGGCGAGCCAGGTCTCCGGCGATGGAGGAGCCGATTCGAGGTGTCCTGGCGTCCAGTTCCCGAACCAGCCGACCGCGACGTGCAGGACACGAAGACATACCGTAGCGCCGCGCGCGAACCAGGTCCCGAGTGGATCGGGCAGCAGCGTGCCGGTCAGTCCCCAGATCGACAGGGCGACGACCGGAGATCCTGCCAGGTTCGACACGACCGAAACCGGAGCGACACGTCCGAAGTGCAGGGCTGAGAATGGAGCCGTAGCCAGGAATGCGCCCGTTCCGGCGAGTAGTGCGGTACTCAGTCCCCTGGCCAACCTGCGGCCCGGGCCGGCGGGTGGGTGCCCGGCGATGCGCCGCCTGGTGGTGATCGTCCGCATTGCCGCCGGCGCGATCGAGACTCCCGCGAATCCCGCGAACGAGAGGCGAAACCCGGGCTCGAGGATCGTCGCAGGTCTCGACACGAGAAATACGAGCGCCACGGCCCCGAGGAGATCGGCGCCGCGGACAGGGCGTCCTGCGAATCGGGCGGCCGCCCAACCCGTGAACAACAGACTCGCACGCATTGCCGGCGTCGGGGCTCCAAGGACCGCCACGTACAGGCCGACGATCGCCGCAGTGACCGGGTACAGGTTTCGCCCTCGAACGAACGGCATCGATAGCGCGAGAACGAGGCCGGCTACGATTCCTACATGCAGTCCGGAGATGGCCAACAGGTGTGCCAGGCCGGCGTCCGCGAACCGACGGCGGAGGCTCGCCGGAAGTTCGTCACGTTCGGCGAGCAGCAGGGCCCGGGCAGTCGCGTCGACATCGGCCGGTAGTCGGGCGCGAAGACGGCGTGCCGCGGCAGTCCTGACCGTGCGGCGCACGGAGCGGAGACTCTCCCCGATACTTCTGGCGGAATCCGTCGAGTCCGGTTCCGATGGAACGACGCGAGCCTGAACGACAATGCCCGTCTGACCGGGAACATCCAGTCCCTGTCGGCCAGGCGAACGGGCCCGCAGCCGCAGCCACTCTCCTTCCAGTTTGACGGAAGCCCCGACCGGAATCGACGCATCCCCCACTCCGACGAACACCGACACGCGCGGGATCCTGCACTCACCGGCCGGGGCGGACAGCACCACTTCTTCCAGGGAAATCCGCCGGCTGGGTGCCCGACGCGTCACCTCGGGCGGGCGAGTCTCCTCCGCGGAGTTGCCCTGAAGCAAGACCGGGGTACCTGTCTCCAGTGACGATTCGCAGCCGGCCCGGATCGTCCTCACCGTGTCCTCACCTGCCAGAGTTCCGGCCGTGAACAGGACTGCGAGAAGCACGCCGGGCGATGCGAGAGCACGTGCCCGCATGCGCAACCGGGGATCACCGAGATTGAGGATTACTACCAGGAGAGCCGCGACTATCGATGCTCCGGAAGAACCGGGACGCAACATCCCGAGGATGGTGCCGCAGGTGTACGCGATGGCGGCGGCGAGTATCGGGGGGAATGAGCGGGTTACAGACGCTCCGTGGTGGCCAGCATCCCGAACAGGCCGTGGAGGGGCTCTGTCGCTATGGCCCGCCCTGCGAGTCGTTCGTCCGGCCCGGCTGCCAATCCTGTCCGAGTGCTTCACGGTACCGGCGCACCATGCGGCGAGTCTTCAGGTCGGCACGCAGGCCGACGGCGAAGACGAGAACCATCCCCACGAGGATGGACACGAACACGACGGCCGAAAGCGGGATCGAGCGCAGGGTGACGATCCCCAGCCGGAGCGTGACCCTCTCGCCCATGTTGAGCCATGCGAACAGCGCGGCCAGCGCCGAACTGCCCAGGATGATCGCGATACGGCCTGCAAGTCCGCTCACTGGACTGGCTCTCCGATGAACGTGGCGCCTGTCGTGGACACGAGCCGCACGCGGCAGAAGCTGCCGACCAGAGACTCGTCTCCGGGAAACACGACAACCTTGTTCGTCGCCGTGCGGCCGAGCATGTCCCCCTCGGTACGCGCTGAGTGCTCGACAAGGACCTCGCTGATCGCTCCGAGCTCCCGTTCCTGGATCTCCCGTTGAATCCGGCGGTGCAACGTGATGAGATCGGAGAGGCGGCGCCCTGAGGTCTCCTGGTCGACGAACTCCGCGACAGGCAGCCGGGTAGCCGGCGTACCGTCCCGCGGGGAGTAACGATACAGGTATGCGTCATCGAACCGGACACGGCGCATCAGCTCGACAGTCTGCTCGAAATCGTGCTCTGTCTCGCCGGGAAATCCGACAATCACGTCGGTGCTCAATGCGATACCCGGGACCCGACTCCGGACCCGTTCGACGATATCGAGGAATTCCTCTCGCGTATAGCGCCGGACCATCCTCTTCAGGACCCGATTCGACCCGGACTGGACGGGAAGGTGAAGTTGCGGGCAGATATTCGGCTCCTCCGCCATCGCATCGAGCAGCTGATCGCTGACATCGTTCGGGTGCGGTGAGGTGAACCGGACTCGCCGGACTCCATCCACGCGGGCGACCTCGCGGAGCAGACGAGCGAAGTCGGTCGCACCGTGGTGGTACGAATTCACGGTTTGCCCCAGCAGCGTCACTTCGCGAAAACCTGCTGCGACCGACTCCTCGACCTCGGCGAGAATCGTATTCGGGCTCCGGTTCTTCTCCGGGCCACGGACATACGGAACGATGCAGAAGGTGCACCGATGATCGCAGCCTCTCTGGACCGTGATCCATGCGCTCACGCCCGTCCGGCGAATCGAAGATACCCCGTCGTAATTCTCTTCATCGTCCAGTTCGAGAAGCAGCTGCCCCCTCGCGATCGCGCCCCCGCGGATACCATCCACGACATCGCCCAGTTGCCGGTAGGAATCCGGCCCGGCCACGAGATCCACGCCGGCCGAGCGCTCCAGCAGATCCGGACCGAGCCGCTGTGCCATGCAACCGGTGACTGCCAGCACGACGTCAGGCCTGTCCCGTCGAAGTTGCTGCAACTGGCCGATCCGACCCAGCACGCGCTGCTCCGCGTGTTCACGGATCGCACATGTATTGACGACGATCACGTCCGCTCGAGTCGGGTCGTCTACGGTCACGTAGCCGCGGTCGGCCAGGGCTCCGGCCATGATCTCGGAGTCGCCGATGTTCATCTGGCACCCGTACGTCTCGATGTACGCACAACGCGAGACGGGCACCGGAGGACCGGAGTCCTGCTCGGTCTGCATACGCTTGCCGGCTCGACGCAGCGGAACCGGGGGCGTGCTCATTCGCTTCCGTAATTCATGCTTCGTCTCTGCTCCTCAACGAATTCGCAACGATCGGGGCAGGAAACTACGCGCCGACAGCGCCCCGGGTCCACATTCTCCCTGCCCGGAACCGGATATCCGAGTTTCCGGTGGGGCTTTGCCCATTCTGTCAGGCCAGTATAGCATTCCCAGAATGGTGACGGTTGACCGGGTATCGTTCGACGGAATGCAGGTACCGGTAGAGATTTACGCCGGTCCGGACCGACCTCTGCTGTTCCTGCCCGGGTTCGGCGTGCATCCCCTGAACTATCGGGTAGGAGTCGAGAGGCTCGCGCGTCATTTTACCGTGTTCATGCCTGATCTGTCTTTTCGTACGCACACGGACCTTCCACTCAAGGTCGCCCGTTATCTGGCTTTCGTCGAGCTGCTGAGCGAACGGTATGCGCCGCAGGCTCCAAGCACCGGTCACTCCTTCGGTGGTCTGCTGGCCATGCTCGGTCCCCGCCGGGCCGTGGCACTTGCGCCAATGATTCCCATCGAGCCCGGCTGGCCCACCAAGATTTCCAGGGCGGTCCTGCTGCAACTGCGTGAGTATGCGGGGCTGGATGGGCGCCGGGGTGTCAGGTGGGCATTTCACATATTTGGAGAATACGTACGGACGGCGGCGCTGAGGCCACGGTGTCTGTTTCCGTCGGTGACGGAGTTGCTGGGTGGCATCCACGAGGAGTTCCTTCCGACGGCTCCGCATTCGACCCTCATCCTCGCCAGACGGGATCGGCTATACCTTCAATCAGAGTACGACGCGTACCTCGCTCTGTCGGATGCGAGTCGAATCGAGATGCGTTTTGTGTCGAGGGGACACGACTGGCCGGTCACGCATCCGGAACTCGTGGAACGAGAAGTGGTGGAAGCCCTGAGCGTCGAGAACTCCGCCGGAACCGCTCAAACCGACATACCCGCCTGATCCCCGAATTCCTCAGAGCTGGAACAGGGCCATGGAGATGGAGAGCCGTCGAAAGCTCTCCTGGACCCGGCTCGCTTCGAAGTCCCCACGTGAGCCGAATTCGACAGCGAGATCGAAGGCCGCCAGGCCCCCGCTGACTTCGAGACCGATCCCGAAGGTGGCCGCAGTCTCCGCCAATTGCTCGGTGCCGACCAGGCTGAACGGCAAATCCTCGCGACGCACGCCTGCTCGCAGCGGAAGACTGGCGCCAAACACCGAGAACCCGACGTATTCCAGCCCCACGCCGTACCAGAACACGTCGGACGCCGTGGCACTGGTCAGGTCGCTGTTTGTCGCGGACCAGTCCGAGAATCCGACCGCGGCGGTCGCCAACAAGCCGGTCGTGACCTGGGCGCTTCCTCCGATCGCCCATTCGAACGGCATGTCGAAGCTATAGGTCACATCCTCCGATCCCACGGAGTCTCGTGTCGCCTTGAGATCCGTGGACCAGCCGACCACTCCGGACAACCGGACACGCGACCCCAGGTTCGTCGCCGCTCCCCCGCGAATCCGGAATCCCGACCAGCTGAACCTCGCCTCGCCCCCGGCGATCCCGATCGTGACTTCGGGATCCTCGAGTGAAGGCTCGAAATCCCGGGAGAACGACTGGCGAAGAC
>JBDGUY010000067.1:0-10806 GCA_039585935.1 Gemmatimonadota bacterium | reverse complement strand
CGATCGGCGTGATCGCGACCCTGGTCTACCTGTCGGCGCAGATCAGGCACAACAATGAACAGCTCCGGGGAGCGGCCACGACGGCGGTCTACGAGTACCAGCGAACGCTCACCGGGATGCTGAGTGAGGACCAGGAACTGTACAAGATCGCGCTGCGCGGCAATGAAGATCTCAGTTCTCTCGACTCGTGGGAGCAACAGCGATTCACGATCTGGGCCATCCACGAGACCGGTATGTGGGAGATGTGTCACCGCCTGCTCAAGCAGGGTGCGCTGGATGAGGAGCTGTATCGCGGCAAGGAAGCCTACTGGCTCCAACTCCACAGTTCGCCCGGGAGACGAGAGTGGTGGCACACGCACTCGGTCATGCTCAACGAAGGATTCTATTCTGATGTCTCCCGGCAGCTCGAAGCGATTCCCGTCCGGCGGCTCGGCGACTCGATACCGATCTTCGATTCGAGCGGCCATGTCACGCCGGTCTGACGGGATTGCGGAGGCCTGAGAATGAGTGAGAAGCGACCCGCCCAGTGGCTCTCCCTGCTGGCCAATCTCGGCGCGCTCATCGGACTGCTGCTGATTGTGGCGCAGCTGAGGCAGAATCGTGACCTGATGAGGGCGCAGATCCGCCACGACCTGTCCATGGGAATCGTGGAGATGCTGAATGTTCCGGCTGGAAACGCTCAGCTCGCCTCCGTTTTGCGGCGCGGCGAGCTCGGTGCACCACTTACGGCCGACGAGCAATTCCAGTTCGACGTGCGCACCAACGCGCTGCTCCGGTACTGGGAGGACGTGCACTATCAGTACCGCCAGGGCCTGTATGACGAGGTCGAATTCTCGGCCCAGAGGGAAGCCTGGGGTGCCACGATTGGGCGGTCCGTGGGCCTGGCAGCATACTGGTGCAGAGTCCGGGAGTTGTACTCACCCGAATTCATGGCAGAGCTCGACGCGCTGCAACCGCCCGATTCCTGCAGCCAGGAGACCGGATCCATGGCACCTTCCGACCTCACGGAGTTCGCCACCAGGTACACCCGGGCCTGGTCCAGCCAGAATCCCGCGAGCGTCGCGGCATTCTTCGCCGAGTCCGGCGCGCTCGAGATCAACGACGGAGAGCCCTCCGTCGGAAGAGCGGCGATCACGGCGACCGCGCTGAGCTTCATGACCGCGCTTCCCGACATGGTGCTGGTGATGGATTCGCTCGGCCGCTCGGGGAATCGGATCACCTATCACTGGACTCTGACCGGGACCAACACGGGACCGGGCGGGACCGGCAACGCCGTTCATATCAGCGGATTCGAGGAATGGCTGTTCGGGCCCGATGGGCTGATCGAACACTCCCTGGGGCACATGGACGAGGCCGAGTACGCACGCCAGCTGGCAGGCGGGGCGACACCTGCCCCTTGACGATCACCGGAAAGAAGACCGATGGGCCTGAGTTCACTGGACGACAAGGCCGCCTGCGGTCCGGTGACGGAGGACTGGAGTTTCTCGGGCGCCAAGTACGGCTGGATTCTTCGCCTGAAGCGGAAGAAGCGAGTCGTGCTGTACCCGACCCCGCTACCGCAGCATCTCCGCAATTTCCGGCCGGGTCTGCCTGATCCGGTCGTAGTCCAGCCTCAGCCCATAGGGTGCGAGGACAGTTCCGAGAAAGTCGTAGGTAGGCTGGAGCGCTTCGAACGGCACGGTAACGACATCAAGGGCCGTAGATCCTGCGTTGTTCGGGATGCTCCTGTCAGCGCCCGCCTCGAGCAGCGCCTCGACGATCTCGGCGCGGCAGAAGAATGCTGCCGTGAGAAGCGCGGTCGATCCGTCGTTGTTCTGCTGGTCCAGGTCGGCTCCGGCGTCGATCAGCGCAACGGCCGCTTCCGTCTGCCCGAACGTCGCGGCGCTCATCAGAGGACTCGATCCCCCCATCGGCTCCCTCTCGTTCAGGTCCGAACCGGAGGCGATGTGCTGCCTTACGGCCTCCAGATCCCCGGCGATTACAGCTTCGTGAATCCCGACACCGGGCGCAGCCGCAGTTGAAGAGGGCTGTGCCTCACCCAGGGCCTGGTCCAGCATCTCCACGAGTTCGTCCCGCGAGTACGAGAACTGGTGGTCCTGGTTGAGCTGCACCATCTCCTGCAGGGCCTGCCGGATCGTGATCTCCGCCTCGAATTGATTCGGGACGACCATGTAACGCCGCTTCGGCGAATCGCTGGTCAGGAAGTCGAGGGCCGCCAGGGCCACATCGTCCGGTTCCTGGTACTGGGAGCGGTCCAACGGTCCACTGACGATGTCGCGCATCGATCCGTACCTGGAACCGGCGGCTGAATAGCCTGTCTCGTCCATTCGCTTCAGCATGGAGGCCGTGATCTGGGACTTGTAGTTTCCCGGCTCGACGGCAGCGACTTCGACGTCGAATCCTTCGAGCTCGGCCGCCAGGACTTCTGTATAGGCTTCGACACCGTGTTTGCTCATGCTGTAAGCGCCGATGAATGGTCCGGACAGAATCCCGGCGATCGAACTCACGATGAGGACTCGCCCCTCACTCTCGATGAGCAGATCCGCGAACGCCTTCGTCACGCGGTACGGGCCGAAGAGATTCACATCGAGCTGGAAACCCATGTCCTGCTCGGACATCTCGATCAGCGGCCCCATGACCGCGACACCGGCGTTGTTGATCAGCCCATAGAGTCCTTTACCTTCGGCTCGCACGAGCTCCACCGCTGCGTCGATCTCGCTCTGGATCGTCACATCCAGGCGGATGGACTTCACGTTCTCCATTGCGTCCAGCCGCTCCAGGTCTGCCGGCTTACGGGCGCCCGCATAGACGAAGAATCCGTTCTGCGACAGGACCTCGGTCATACGTAGACCGATTCCCGAGCTGGTCCCGGTGATGAGTACGGCCGGCAACTCGGCAGTCTCCTGGGCGGCAACAGTTGGAACCGCTACCAGGCAGGTCACTACGGCGAGAGGGAGAAATGATCGAGAGCTACGGAAAGTCGATCGAACCTGGAGCGACACCGGGGCCCCCTTCGTGCCGGGAAGACTGCTGATCGGGTACATCCCTCAACGTAGGAATACCTCGGAGAAGGTGCTACGCGTCAGCTCTTCGTCCTGGGCTTCTTCGGCTTCGGATCCGGCAATTCGCGGGCCGTAATCCTCACGAGCTCGCTCAGCCACTCACCATCTTCGATCTGCTCCTGGATCAGAAAGATGGGTTTGGCGCCCGGATAGGGAGGCGCTTCGACCACCTCCCCGATGAATGCGCGTCCACCCTCTGTCGGCTTGAAGAACAACCGATCGTCGCAGATCATTCCGAAGAACTTCCCGTGACTGTACAGGCCGTACTCGCCGAACATCTTCTTGAAGGTGACGGCGCAATCCTCGTCCAACTGGTCGACCACGAATTCGACGAAGTCCTGCTCGGATGCCATATCGATTCCTGGGTGTCGGATGATGCGTATCAGGTGTGGCAGAAACCAAGCTAACGCACCGTTCAGGCACAGGGGAATACGACGGCCAGCAACCCGCTCGCGCGCTGTGCACCCGATCCACATCTTTGATGCAATCGGCGGTCAGGATCGGAACCTCGGGGTGTCCGAGATTACCGGTCGCTTTCCAACACCGGTCGAGGTGATTGGGCCGTGACGTTCAGGAATTCAATCGTCTGCTTTGCACTGGTGCTGGGTTGTTCAGCCCCCGCGACCTCTTCCGAGGATCGTCTTGAGGTCCAGCGGATCCTGGGCGATTCCCGCTATGAATGGGTTTCCGTCGGGACTCCGAATGCGAGACTTCACTTTCCGGCCGGAAGTTTCGCCGAGACCAAGCGTGATCTTCTTCCGGAACAGGCCGAGGAATCGAGACGTGTCGTCCTGGATCGCCTGAACGAACCGGACTATCCGTCGACTATCGACCTGTTCTATGTCGACAGCCGGGCGGATATGGAACGGCTGGTCGGCCTTCCCGTTACGGGCTTCGCATACTTCGATGAGCAGGCTGTCGTTCTCGTGTTCAACTCCACCTGGCGACCGTTCGAGCGCCACGAGCTTACGCACGTCGTCACCCTCGGCACGTGGCCCAGCCCGGCCGGACCGGCCGTGGTCGAAGGGCTAGCTACGTACGTCGACGGATTGTGTGGAGGGTACGAGAACGGCCGTTTGGCGCGAAAGATGCTGGACATGGAATCGCTGCTCCCGCTTGGCGATCTGACTGAAGAATTCAGGCAGCAGGATGATCTGGTCGCCTACCTCCAGGCTGCGGCCATGATTGAATTCGCTGTGGAGCGGCTCGGGGCAGGTGTGATTCGGACTGCATGGGATCGGGGAGTCGCCGCGGTACCGGAGCTGCTCGGCAACTCCTCTCCCGGTGGATTCGAGCCGCAATTCAAGGCCTGGCTCGCATCGACGTACGACCCCGTCCCACCGGAGTCCTGGGAAGCAATTCTCGAGCGCGGATGCGGAATTGACTCTCGGCCAGATCTTCAATAACCGTTTGCTGGAGGCGAATTCATGAGCAGGGAAGAGCACGAGCGTCGTGTGGACTATGTCGAGTTTCCCGTCACGGACATGGAGGCCACCAAGAAGTTCTATTCGACGATCTTCGGCTGGAAGTTCGTCGATTACGGTCCCGAATACGTGAGCTTCAACGACGGCCGAATGGACGGTGGCTTTCGACTGGAGTCGACTGTCGCGGCAGGCGGTCCGCTCGTCGTGATGTACTCTGCCCGCCTGGAGGACATCGAAGCCGCGATCAGGGAGAGCGGCGGACAGATCGTTCAGGAAATCTTCGAGTTTCCCGGTGGGCGACGGTTCCACTTCACCGATCCGAACGGAAACGAGCTGGCGGTCTGGTCGGATCAGTGACTGGCCTGGAATCGCATCGGCTCTGATCCTCGATCTATTCCCGGGCAGGTCCAGCAACTGAGGGAAATACGTCACTTGTAGGCATGCAAAGTCATGCAATGTACTTTGTGCAACAAAGTCAGCAGGTGTTAGAGGCTGTATTCTAGACCTCAACTGGTGTTTGTAGGGTTTTGGAGGATTCGATGCGAGAGATCTTCCAACAAGGGTACGGACCACCTGATGACGTGCTGGTCTTGCGGGATCTTGGGCGGCCTGGGGTGTCGGATGACAACGAACTGATTCCGGTTCACCGGCCTTCGAGCGGTTCGTGGCCAGGGGAGCATCAGCACGGGAAGTTCACTCCTGTCATCAGCGTCTGAAACGTCGTTTCAGCCCCGGGGAGTCGTAATCGGCTCATACCATAGACTCCGGCCCTCTCGGCCCTATATTTCACCGCCAACTTCCAGTCATTCCTTCGAGAGGAGCCGTCAGCCTCGTGATGCGTAAGCTGCTCGATCGCAGAGTTCCACAGATTGTCGGTGCCTACCTGGCCACCAGCTGGGTCCTGCTCGAATTCACGGACTGGGCGGTTGGTCAGTACACACTCTCGCCGGCGCTCACGAACTTCGTCGTCGCGACACTGCTGCTCCTGCTGCCGACGGTCGTAGTGCTCGCATGGAGACACGGTGCACCCGGCGATGATGGGTGGACCCGGACAGATGGCGTGGTTGCCGTCCTCAACCTCGTGGTGGCCGCCGGCGTCCTCGTGCTGGGGTTCGGGAACCAGGAGCTGGGGGCGGCCGCGACGGTACAGCTCCTGGAAGATGACGCCGGAAACACCGTAGAGCGCGTGATTCCGAAAGCGGCATTCCGCCGCGACATAGTGGTATGGGACTTCGACAACGAGTCCGGGGATCCGGATCTCGACTGGCTGCGCAGTGGACTGTGGTTAGGCCTCGTCTCGGACTTGAGCCAGGACCTGTTCGTCACTCCGGTCGACGTTTCCGAGCCTCGAGTGCGAGAGCCGCTCGGGGAAGCCGGGTTCGACGTGCCTTACGACGTTCCCCTCGCCCTGAAACGGCAGCTCTCTCAAGCGCGAGGTGTTGGACACTTCCTGGCAGGCGAGTTGTCGGGGCGGGATGGAGACACCCTTGTCGTCAGCACGCGTCTGTACGAGACGCGAAACGCCCGTGAGGTGGCGGCTCGTACGTACCGCGGCACCGATCCGCTGGAGATGGTGGACCGGATGTCGCTAGACGTACGCCGGGACCTCGGGATTCCGGAATGGCAGATTGTGGAGTCGGTGGACCTGCCGGCTGCCGAGATTCTCACCGATTCGCCGGAGGCGTTCCGCGCCTTCAGTGACTACCGCGATGCCATGTACCAGAACCAGATCCCCAGGGCGAGGCAGGCGGCAGCGGACGCAACGGAGATCGATCCCGAGTTCGCTACGGCACACGGCGCGTCAGCTTCGGCTGCACTCCTGCTGGGGGACCAGGCAGCCGCCCGGGATGGGATCGCCGAGGCGCTGCGGCTGGCGTACAGGCTTCCTGAGCGGTCCCGTCTGTTACTTCAGATGCTGGATCAGATGCTGTTTCGCATGGATCCGGCTGGTGCCTTGCAGACAGGCAGCTACTGGACGGAACTGTATCCGCAGGACCAGCAGGCCCGGCAGCTGCTCGCTGCCACGTACGGCATGCAGGGCAACACGGATGGGCAGATCACCCAGTATCGGGCGCTCCTGGCCCTCGACTCGACGGATGTCCAGTCGTTTGCGGCGATCGCCGGTGCGTTTGCCGGCAAGCGGGAGTACGACAGCGCGCTCGTCTACTACACACGGCTCGCCGATCTTCAACCCACTGACACCCAGACGCGACTCGACATTGCGGGAACGCAGACCAGCCTCATGCAGTTCGACCGGGCGCGCCAGACGTTGGAGGAAGCGCGAGTCGCTGCCCCGGGAGATCCCGAGGTGCTGAACCGGCTGGCCCGGTTGGACATGCGTCTCGGGGATTACGAGGGGGCAGGGCGTCAGATCGAGGATATGTCGGCGCTCGTGCGCACACCCCAGGAGCGAGACCTGATCGCGGGTGTCGAAGAAACGTACTTCGCCAACCTCGGGCAATACGCGGGTCTGCGGGCTGCCTACGACCGGCGTCTCGAGGCGATTGTGGAGTACATGCCCCCAATCTCCTCGGTTCAGGCCGTCTTGAATTCTGAAGCTCTTTCGAACTCGGTCGACTGGGGCCGTGAGGCGTTCGCCCTTCGGCAGATCGACAGTCTCCGCGCCAGTGTCGACGAGCCGTGGAGCCTCGTGCCGGCGGTGCCTGCCGTGCAGATCCACCTGGACCGCGAGGACATCGCTGAGGCGAGCGAGTCACTCGACGCGCTGCGACGGCTGAACGAGGCGTTTGGTGGGGCGCCGGCGCGGGAAGCCCGTATCCGGTGGGTGGAGGGAAGGATCGCCCGGTTGGAGGACGGCGACTGCCGGCGAGCGCTGTCGAGCTACCGGCAGGCGCGGGAGCTTCTGCCGCAGTCGTCACTGTATCGAGGCTGGCTGGCTGGTTGCTTGACCTCCCTCGATCGTCTGGATGAAGCCGGCGCAGAGGTCGCCTGGCTACTCGAGCGATTCCCGGGCTCTGCCAAGGTCCGGATTGTCGCGGCCCGGCTCTACGCGGCCGAAGGCAGAACGACCGAGGCGATCGCCGAGGTCGAAACCGCGATTGATACCTGGTCGGAGGCAGACCCTGACTACCGCCCGGCAGCCGAGGCCAGGGCCCTGCTCGAGGAACTCCGCTCTGCCGGATAGATCGGACCTCGTGTCGTCCCGTCGGGCGTTCAGATCGGAGGGTGTTGCGCAATGAAGAACGTGATAGGCGCGGGGCTTCTGGGTGGTGTCGTACTGATCCTGTGGACGTTCGTGGCCAACGGAGTGTTCGGCTTCCAGTCCCGTATCGACATGAGACAGTTGTCGGCTGAAGCACAGGTGTACGAGACGTTGAAGGAGCACGTCCGGACTCCGGGACGATACACGGTGAATCCACAGCTGACCGCGGAAGGTCGTTTCCCGGATGGCGAGCCCGTATTCAGCGTGCTCTACGGTGGTGTGGGTCACGAAGCAGCGGGAAGCCTGATGCTTCTGGGCCTTGTCCTGTTTCTCCTTACGCCTGTAATCGGCGCCTGGATGCTGTCTCAGACCTCCGTGCGAGTGCTGTCCAGCTACGGTCGCAAGGTGCTGTTCTTCACGGCGATCGGGCTGTTGTTCGCGATCTACGGGGACCTGACGAGCTACGGTATCGGGAATTACCCGTTGAATGGCGCCCTGGCGTTCGCGGCCTATCACATCGTGACCTGGACGCTCGTAGGCCTCGCGGTGGCATGGCGAATCCGTCCTCGGCAAGCCGATCAGGCAGTGGCATGACGCAGTACGAAATGCATCTGGTCGCAGCCGCGTTCTTGCTGAGGAGGCGGACCGCGTGAGAGCGGCAGCTGTGACGGGATGGACTCTGGTGGCGACTTGTTTCGCGATCGCGCCGGCTGAAGCCCAAGAGCCGGTCGCCGGCGCATTCTCATTCGACCCGATCGAGGTGGACTCCAGCTGCGTCCCGGGTGCGACTTGCGAACGCTGATTCTCTTCGATCTCGATTCGAGCGAGAGGTTGGCGGAAATCTCATACGTGGAGCTCATTCCAGGCCCGGACTCGGAAGTCGTCGGCCTGTGGGACGGATTCTACCTCGATGAGCCGGCACCTGGCTGCCCGGCGCCGCCGGGAGGGCTCATCCCGGGCGTGGACAGCCTGTTCTTCGTGGATGTGCGGAGCGGCCGGAAGGAATTCAGCGGCCGCACACGGTGCGCGCAACGACAATGATCCATTCGGCGGAGCACCGTAGCACGCTTCGGTTCGTACTGGAGACCGCCGAGGGACTCGGCTTGCTGCCGAGGGACTCGGCTTGCTCCCGCTCGTGCTGATCACCTGGCCGGTATCACGACGCTGGCTCGAGAAATGGGGCTCACGTCCTGACGAACGCGCCCGCAGCTGGCCGGGAGACGAGCTCGTAGCCCGTGCGGATCATGTCTGCACGCGAGCCATCGACATTGCCGCCGCCGGTTCGAATGTGTGGCCATGGGTGGTCCAGTTTGGACTCGGGCGCGCGGGATTCTACTCCTACGAGCTGTTCGAGCGACTCGTCGGGATTCCCGTGAAGAACGTCGAGAGCATCGTTTCAGAGCTTCAATCGCTGTCGATCGGAGACGAAATCCGGCTGCATCCGAAGGCGCCGGGGATCCCGGTCGGCCTGCTGGAGCCAGGCGCGCACGTCTGCTTTGGCTCTCTCGATGAGTCAGGCGAGAGCAGCTCGAGACCTGTACCGGGCAGGTCGTGGTCGATGTACATCCTGCCCACGGGGACAAACTCATCCCGCCTGGTCCTCCGTAGCTGCATCGAGCGTGTCCGCGAACCAGCGATCGGCAAACGGCTGTCGCTCGCGCTCGAAGATGCGATCGATTTCCTGATGGAACAGCGAATGCTGCGAACGATCAGACGTTTGGCGGAGTCCGTGCCACCTGGGGATTAACGGCGGTCGACTCGTGCCGGGGGCTCAGCCGAGCCGATAGCGGCCGACGAAGAGCGCCCGCCCGATGACCTCCAGCCTGGCAAACGGGCGCATCCAGTCGATTCGAGGCTCGAATTCATCGAAACAGCACCACTCGTCCAGGAATTTGATCCCCTTCGCCCAGGTCTCGGGCTCGCGTGGATCGGACAGACCGGAACGGAACCAGACGTCGTCGGACAGTCCGAAACGACGGCGCAGCTTGCCTCTCCCGAGACGTCCGGACATCAGGCGGACCACCTTCCGGCTGGCAAATTCGGCCACCAGCCCGGCGCCTGAAAATCGCCTGTGCAGCTCGGTTACCAGATCTCGAATTCCGTCCTCGGGCAGGTAGGGGAAGAGTCCCTCTGCGACGAACAGAAAGCGCTCTCCCGAGTCGTCCGGGAGCTGATCCATCCAGTCGAGCTCGAGCACGGACTTCGCAATGGACCGAAACCGCTCCGTGTCTTCGAAGTAGCGCTGGCGCAGCTGAATCACCGCGGGCAGATCGAGGTCGACCCAGCGCATCGTTCTGTTGTCGACGCGCGATCGCCGTGTGCTCAATCCACAGCCCAGACTGACGATGATGCCTTCTGGCTCCCGCTCGAGGAATGTGGTCACGACCTGGTCGAAGTGGCGGATGCGGAGTGTGACAGTCGTGACGGCAGTCCGGGGGAACCGGCCCCTGGCGAGTTTTCGGTACAGGCGGTGGTCCGAGGTAGCAAACGTCCGGTTCAAGTCCCTGGTGATCCGGACTGCCTCCCGGTCGATCAGAATCGGCCGTGCCGCCCTCGCTTCCAGGGCCAGGGCGTACAGGGGCAGGAACAGGGTCTCGGAGACGGCTTCCAGTTCGGGGACTGCCATGCGGCGATAATCTCCGCGCAGGTCTGGGTTCACGGCTCAAGGTGGCGCGTGCGCTACTGTGATCCGTGCAGCGGGGGGCGGGACGACGGCCCGCTGCACGGCTTCGAACCTACCGCGAGCGCAGAAGCCCCAGCTTCGTCGACGGGACCGAATAGGTGTAGAACCCGTTGGTGACTCGCGCGCTCTCGAGGCCGGCTCCCGAGGCCAGGTTCCTCGTCAGCTGTACATCAGAAGTGCTGAGCGCCGGGGTGCCGAGCGCGAGGTGGCCGCCGTTCTGCTGGATCGTGTGGTTGTGGAGCGCGTACCAGTATCGCCACCCCCGATCTCCGTATTCTTCCACAAGGTCGAATCCGTACACAGACTTGGGCGGGAACATCTCCTCGCCGGCGCCAAACACGATGGCCAGCCGAATCTCCTCATTCGTTTCCTTGCGCAGCACCGAGGCGAGGAACTCGGTCGGCTGCTCGAGCTGCGACACGCGGTCGTGCTGGAAGGCGAACAGCAGGGCGTCCAGGCAGCGAATCGGCTCGA
>JBDGUY010000066.1:0-8984 GCA_039585935.1 Gemmatimonadota bacterium | reverse complement strand
CTGATCGGGGCGTTGGCTCAGCGGTTCGCGGCGGACCCGGTAGCGGAACGCCCCCAGCTCGATTCGGCATACGCCAGCGCCATGGGTGTCGTGTCGACGAGTTTTCCGGATGACCCGGACGCGTTGACGCTGTACGCCGCCTCGCTGATGAATTTGAGCCCGTGGTTCTACTGGACGGGAGACTACGCGAATCGGGAGCCGCGTCCCGACACGCCGACCATGTTGGAGAACCTGGAGAAAGCCCTGTCTCTGAATCCGGAGCACCCGGGAGCCTGCCACTACTACATCCACTCGGTTGAGGCAGCCTACCCGGAGAGAGCCGTGGAATGCGCCGAGCGGCTCGCCGGACTGATGCCTGGGGCCGGTCACATCGTTCACATGCCGGGCCATATCTACATACGGGTCGGTCGGTATGCCGATGCAGTGCAGCAGAACGAGCACGCGGTGCACGCCGATGAGACGTACATCCAGGATCAGAATCCGCGCGGCCTTTACCCGGCCGGCTATTACCCTCACAACTACCACTTCATGTGGTTTGCGGCGACGATGGCCGGGATGAGCGAGAAGGCGATGTACGCCGCTCGCGTGGTCGCGCCGAAGGTGCCGCTGGAGGTCGCCCGAGAGATCTACTGGATCCAGAACGTGCTGATCCTCCCGATGCTGACTTCTGCTACGTTCGGCGACTGGGAGAGCGTTCTTGCCTCGCCAATGCCATCTGCCGATCTCGACAACGCCACGGCGATGGCCCATTACGCTCGAGGCATTGCCCTGGCTGCCACGGACCGCGAACCGGAGGCGGAATCCGAGTTGCAGGCGATCTACGAGATCGCCTCCCGAATCGGTGCGACGGACGAGAGCGAGGGTCCGGAGATCGTCGTCGTGATCGCGTCACACGCCCTCGCGGGCGAGATCGCCCTTCGGACGGGCGATGCCGAGGCCGCAGCCGGGCACCTTTCGGTGGCCGCACGGCTGGAGGACGGGATGGTCTACGAGGAGCCTCCCGTCTGGTATCTGCCGATCCGCCACACGCTGGGCCGCGCTCTGCTCGAGGCGGACCGAGCCGCAGAAGCGGAGTCCGTCTACCGGGAGGACCTGGTCCGGTTTCCGGCCAACGGGTGGTCGCTCGCCGGCCTCGCAAATGCGCTCGAGGCCCAGGGCAGGAATGCCGAAGCGGAAGGAGTGCGCGAGGAGTACCGCCAGGCCTGGAGCGCAGCGGACATAGAGCTTACCGGCTCGAGGATCTAGCCTCAGCGTCCCGTGCCGGGTTTCCCAACCTGCTGTTTGGCACTATAGTCTGTTTGAATCCGTATTTTTACGGAGTACGAGGCTGTGGGCCCGGCGCGCCAGCGCCGCCGATCCAGACGGGGCCGAAAGCCCCGAAGAGACGGAACAGACAAGGAGAGCAAGGCATGATCTCGATCCGGAATTCACTCCGGGGACTCGCGATCCTGGGAGTGATCGCGGCGCTGGGCGCCTGTGACGACGACCCGCTTGTAGAGAATCCACCGCCGGGTGGTGACAATCCGCCCGAAATCACGATGACGGCCCCGAGCGGCGGAGCCGCGGTATTGCCGGGCAGCACGATCCAGATCGCGTGGACCGCGACGGACGACAACGGAGTCGTCGGCGTCGATCTCTACTACACGGCCGATGGTGTTGCGGAGACGGAGATCGCCTCTGACCTCGTCGATGGCACCTACGACTGGGTTACCCCGGATCAGACGCTTTACGGGGTCGTGATCAGAGGTGTGGCGACGGACTCGGAGGCCCAGACCGGCGAGGACACGACGGACGACATCTTCGCCGTAGTCAACTTCTCCGCGCGCAACTACGTGACGGGCGCGACCTGTGATGACTGCCACTCCGATTACTACATGGATGTGTACGAGTCGTCAGGGCACCCGTACAAGCTGAACAAGGTCGAGGGTGGCGTTCCGCCTACGTATCCGAACGGACCGCAGGTTCCGAACCCGCCCGCTGGTGTGACCTGGAACGACGTGAGCTACGTGATCGGCGGCTACGGCTGGAAAGCGCGGTTCATAGGCACCGAGGCGTTCAACCAGGGCTACATCATCACGGGCTTCGGGGGCGCCGGGCCGTCGGGGGAGAACCAGTGGAACCTGCTGCCCTCGACCTGGACCGACTATCATGTCGATGAGCTGAAGCCGTACGACTGCGGCCAGTGTCACACCACGGGCTGGCAGTCGCTGGACGAAAACGGCGGCGTGCACCAGGACGGACTCACCGGCTTCGAGGGCACGTACGAGGAGACCGGCGTCGGTTGTGAAGCCTGTCATGGCCCGGGCGCGGATCACGTATCGAGCCAGGCGGCGAGCGACATCACCATCGATTCGAGCGATGAATTGTGTGGCAGCTGCCACAATCGCGGCGGCGCCAACACGACGATCCCGGCAAGCACCAGCGGGTTCATCCGGCACCACGAGCAGTACAACGAGTGGGCCAATTCACAGCACTTCGGTGTCGTCGGCTGCAACGACTGCCACGATTCGCACCTCGGAACGCGCTACGACATGGGCGGAATCATCGCCGAATGCGAGACCTGCCACACTGCTGAGGCGGGGAGCAATGCGCACGCTCAGGTCGGCTGTGTGACTTGCCATATGTCGCAGGCGACCAAGTCTGCCGTGGCCGATGCCGACAATCCGAATTTCGTGGGCGACGTGCAGACGCACATCTTCACGATCAACCCGGGCGAGTTCAACAAAGATTACTTCTTCAGCGCGGACGGCCTGTCGGTCGCGACTGCGGCCGAAGGGGTGACGCTGGACTTCGCCTGCTACCAGTGCCACCAGGATCCGGTCACGGGCACCGGCGGTGGGGGAAGTGAGAAGACTCTCGCCGAATTGTCAGCCCTGGCTACCGGGATTCACGACTGATCCAATGATTAGGACGTAGGCCGAGCCGGAGCGCGCTCTCCTGCTCCGGTGAGGAAGAGCGAAGGGCCGATTCCCGAAACGCGGGGTCGGCCCTTCGATCGTTCTATTCCTGCTCGTCGGCCGAGGGCCCGTACAGCGCGGGTACAGGCACATCGTTCATCCGCAGGTACACGGTCAGCTGCGCCCTGTGGTGGATCATGTGATTCATGACGAAGCTGCGCAGGACCGCGACCTTCGGCATTGCCAACATCACCTCTCCACCGTTGAGCAGCGACCAGGTCTCCATGAACTTCTCGTCGCTGGCACCCGCGATGGCCGCTCGAGCGGTCGCAACGTTCCGGTCGAATGTTTCCACGACCTGCGCGGTCGAAGTCAGGGCCTCCGTTCTCGGCGGCTCGCTGCCATCCGGTGGTGCCATGTCGATACTGTCCTTCTCGATCGTCATCGCGGTCCAGGAAGGAAGGTTCGCGAGGTGCGACACGAGCGCCTGCATCGATAGGGACTTCTCGTGCGGCGTCCAGTCGAAAGCAGAGTCTGGGACCCGCTCCAGCGTACGCCTGGTGCTGGCCATCTCGTGGTCGAATTCGGGGAGCATGGCGGCGCTGATGGGCATTTTTTACTCCACGGGTAAGAGTCGGTTCAGCCGTATCCGGTTCCGGGATACAGCAGGTTCACGGCGGCGAGCCAGATCGGGGGGAATACCCGGTCGAAGATCATCCAGGCTCCGATGATCCCGGCCCACGCGAGAGCGGGCCGGCCGGCGAGGAGCGAGCGATAGGCATTCATGGCGCGCTCGGGAAGCACGACCGGCAGCACGCCGCTCCCGTCCAGTGGGGGAAACGGAATCAAGTTGAACACTGCGAGCAGCAGGTTCAGCGAAAAGACCACGCTGAGCACGAGGGCCAGCACGCCGACGAGACCTCCAGCCGGGGCCTCGACGATGCGGTCGAATCCGATCACCATGGGGGCCGCGAACCAGCCGAATACGGTCCCTCCCCGGATGACGGCCCACGCCGCGAGGACGAGCAACAGGTTCGAGGCCGGACCGGCCAGCGTCATCAGCGCGGCCCGATTCGGGTGTCGTTCCGCCCAGCGAGGATCGTAAGGAGCGCTCGCGTACCCGAAGATCCAGCCCGACGCGGCGAGCGAAATCAACGGCAGCATGATCATGCCGAACGGTTCCCGCTGCATATGAGGGCGCGGGTCCAGGCTGACCTGGCCGCCGTGATAAGCGGTAGGGTCGCCACCCCGCATCGCGGTCCAGGCATGGGCTGCTTCGTGCAGAACCGTCGACATCAGGAACACCAGGTAGAAAACGACCGCGTTGAGGGGCTCGATCATGTTGACCTGGCCGTCATCCGCCGGCTCGCTTCGCCCGATAGCCGAGCGCGGTCAACTCGCCGACCAGCAGATCCCGGTGATCGCCCTGGATCTCGATCGTGCCGTCGCGCACCGTTCCGCCCGAGCCGCATCGCTTCTTGAGCCGCTTCGCGAGCTCGCTGAGCTCACCTTCGGCCAGCGGCAGTCCCGTGATGACCGTGACGCCCTTACCCTTCCTTCCCTTCGTCTCCCGCCCGACACGGACGATTCCGTCTCCGGCCGGCCGCTTGCCCGCCAGTCGCTCCGCGCACCGGCATTCGTCCAGCGCTCTGCGGCAGCGCGGGCAGGTACGGCCCACATCCGTCGAGTACACGAGCCCACCCGAGCGGCGATCTCCACCCTTTTTCATATCCAGTTCCCGCCTCAACCGCTGGCCGCGCCGGGCGGCATGCTGAGATACGTCCACTCCTCGCCGCGCAGTTCCTTCGCCCGGTGCACGATCTGACCCACGTGGTAGGTGGTGTGGGCGAGAGAGCGGTGCAGAGCCTGGATGACCGAAAGCTCCTCGCCCCGAATCCTGACAGTGTCGACGAGATTCGCATCGGCGAGATCACCGAGTGAATGTTGCAGGACGTCCCAGCCCTCATTCCAGAACGCCAGCAGTTCATCCCGGGACGGCGTGCGCGCCTCGAACTCCGAATCTCGATCCCGCCACGGCTTCTCCCCATCTGTCGTCAGAAAGTCCGTGAACCGGGACCGGAGGTTTCCCCCGACATGCCAGGCGATCGTCGCAACGCTGTTCGCCGTACCTGCCGGGGCCGCCACGAGCTCTGCGTCGGATAGCTGGTCGATCGCCGCCTCGGCCGTTGACCGGTACCGCTGGTACTCGGCCTCGATCGACTCCATGAATGTGCGCATAGTGCTACCCCTTTCGGGCCCGAATCGCCACGTAATCCCCCCGGTCGAATCCATCCACCGGCTGTTCGACCGCATCGTTGGCGAATCGGGCGTGGACCGTCAACGTCTGAGCGTACTCGAGACCTGTGAAGCCGACACGTTGCAGAAGCTCGGCCTTCTCCGCCGTCGTGCGCCAGCGCGCGGCCGCCGCCAGTTCGACCGGGTAGGGCAGTGCGGGCGCGAGACCCTGCAGGGCCGGGTCGTCCCAGGATCCCTTCGTCGCGGCGAACTGGTACAGAAGCCCGAACGAACTCTCTGCCGGAACGTCAGCGACGACGATCGAGCCGCCGGGTTTCAGGACCCGGTACGCTTCGGCAAACGCGCGTTCGAGATCTTCCACGTAGCCCGGAATCCCGTTGAGCAGGGCCGTGTCGAAGTTCCCATCCAGGTATGGCAGCGCCTCCGCCGATCCGCTTTCGACCAGAAGCCCTCGCTTCACGGCCACTCCGCGCATGTCGTCCGATGGTTCGACTCCGTGCCGGATGTTGATCCCATGCTCCTCGCGCAGGATCAACTCGAACAGGCCGGTTCCACAGCCCACGCTGACGGTTTCGCCTGGATTGTGGAGGAGTCGCCGCAGCAACAGCACTTCAGACTCGAGAATCGCACGATTCTCCAGGAACCAGGCGTCGTACTTCTCGGCGTATTCATCAAATGCTGGTTTCGACATGGATTCTACTCTGTCAGGGGGTATCGCCGGTCCCGGTTCACGGTCAGATCATGAGCGCGCTGGCCCCGGGGGAATCCGGGGCCCATCTTCGCGACAACTTCGCACAATCGATCATTTGCCGGAAGCGAGTCCGAATCATGCGAGCCTTCTTCAGTGCCACACGCCGGGTCCTGGTCCACGCGATCACCGGGTCGACCATGCTCCTGGTCGGAACCAGCTACGCATCTGCGCAGACGGCCGAGCTGGATGTCCCGGGCCCGAGCTTCGTGGACGTACTCGGTCTGGAGTACCTCGGTGGCTACGATCTGTCGCCTGACGGCACTGCCGTGGCCTACGAGGTCCGGTCGCCGAATTGGGAAGAGAACCGTTACGACCGCGAGATCTGGCTCTGGCGCCAGGGACGTGAGGCGATCCGCCTCACGCGCTCACCCAACGGCACGAGCAGGTCGCCAAGGTGGTCCCCGGACGGGCGGTGGATCGCGTTCCTGTCGAACCGGGATGAGAAGCAGCAGATCCAGCTGATTCGTGCAGACGGCGGTGAGGCGATCGCGTTGACGAGCCACGAGGAGGGTGTGAACGGCTTCGACTGGTCACCCGATGGCAGCCGTATCGCGTTTACCGCGTCCGATCCCGCAGACTCGCTGAAGAAGAAGCTCGAGGAAGAGTACGGCGCCTGGGCCGTCGAGGATGACGACACGGGACGCACGCACCTGTGGGTCGTGGACGTCGTGGGCGATTCGGCATCCGAGCCGGCGAGGCTCACCGAGGGCATGGAATTCACGGTGAACGGTTTCGAGTGGTCACCTGACGGGACCCGGATCGGATTCGGACACCAGCCCGACGGAACGATCAATTCTCGCGGTGACATCTCGGTGCTGGAGATCGAATCGGGGGAGATCACTCCCGTGGTGACAGGACCCGGCGAGGAAGGCGGATTCGAGTGGTCGTCGGACGGGAAGTGGCTGCTGTACTCCTCTGCAGGCGCTGACACGACGTCCGACTATTACCTCAACTCGCGACTTTGGAAGATCAGCTCCACGGGAGGAGGGGATCCGATCCCGCTCGCCGCGGAGCTCGACGAGAATCTGTGGAGCTACTGGTGGACAGAGAGCGGGATCTACGTCGTGGCCTGGCAGGGTACGAATCGCCCGGTCTTCAAGGTAGATCCGCAGAGCGGCGGCCACACGGAGTTCGCGGCAGATCCCGCGCAGATCTGGGGCCTCGACTTCTCGGCGGACGAGAGTGTGGTGCTCGTCAACGCGTCGAGTGCGACGACTTTGCCCGAACTCTACCTGACGAATGCCTCCAGTTACGCCCCGGTGAAGATCACGGACTTCTCCGCTCAGCTGGCCGGCTGGGAAGTCGGGACGAGCGAAGTCGTCAACTGGACGAGCGAAGACGGCACCGAGATCGAGGGTGTCCTGCACAAGCCGACGGATTTCGATCCGTCCAGGAAGTATCCTCTGCTCGTCGTGATTCATGGCGGACCGGCCGGGACCGACTATCCGATGCCGGTGCTGGGCTACGTGTATCCCGTCACGCAGTGGCTGGCGAAAGGAGCCCTCGTCCTGAGGCCGAACTACCGCGGCTCGGGCGGCTATGGCGAGGCATTTCGCTCATTGAACGTCCGCAACCTCGGAGTAGGCGACGCGTGGGACGTGCTGTCCGGAGTCGACTACCTGGTGGAGCAGGGAATCGTCGATGAAGACCGCATGGGGGCGATGGGCTGGAGCCAGGGCGGGTACATCTCCGCGTTCCTCGCTACCACGACGGACCGGTTCGCCGCGATTTCCGCCGGAGCCGGGATCTCGAACTGGATGACGTATTACGTGAACACGGACATTCACCCGTTCACCCGGCAGTACCTGAAAGGGACGCCGTGGGATGACCCGGAGGTGTACGCAAAGACCTCCCCGATGACGTACATCCTCGACGCATCGACGCCGACTTTGATCCAGCACGGGGAAAACGACCGGCGGGTTCCGATTCCGAACGCCTACGAATTGTACCAGGGACTGCAGGACGTCGGGGTGGAGACGAAGCTGATCGTGTACGAGGACTTCGGGCACGGGATTTCACGGCCCAAGGAGAGACTCGCCGCGGTGTGGCATAACTGGCAGTGGTTCGGAAAGTACATCTGGGACGAGGACGTGCAGCTTCCGCTGCCCGAACCTGAAGAGGATGGCGAGGACGATTCGGAGGACGGGGAGTCGTGAGCGCCGCAAAGGCAGTCATCAGTCAACGCAAGAACGGCCGGGAGGTGCAGGTGGACCTGCATGGCTACTCGACGGATACCGCGCTGTGGCTCAGCCGCGAGGTCGTCGAGACTGCGTGGGAGCGGGGGTGTGAACGGGTCGTATTGATCCACGGATCCAAACACGTAGCTACCCCCGCGGCCTCCGGTCACACGGGCCAGGGGAGGACCAAATGGGCGCTGCGACAGGCCCTCAGCCGCGGGGAGTTCAACCGCTGGGCCGAGCCTCCCAAGTCCGGCGGTCACGATCGGAAGGCCATCAGCGATCGACTTGGCCTGGCCCTGAAGTCGAATCCGAACCCCGATCCGGGTTCACCCTGGCCGGATCCGCCGAAGCCCGAGTACGACCGGGAGCGACGGCGGGACTGAGCGTTCCCAGCATTGCCGCTCCTGCGAGCAGGAACAGGATCCATTCGATCGGGAATCGATACCGGTGCTGCCAGGGCACCAGGTAGTAGACCAGTGGATACGCGAGGAGCGGGATCAGGAGGGCCGCGGTGCCCGGGGGAGGCAGTCCTCGGATCACCCGGACCGCCCCGACGAGGGCCAGCCCGGTGAGCATCGCGAACAGGAGTGCGATCCCTGGCCGGTTCAAGGGACCGAGCCAGAAATACCCGATCCGCTCCGTCGTCAGCCGCATGAACGTGCCCGGGTTCTCTGCGATCCATGTCCGAGCGGCAGCGCCGGACTCGCGCATGTATGCCACCTCGCCCCATTCCCTGACCTTGAGCGCGTCCTCCGGGTGCGTGCGCGGGTGCGGAGGTTCGTTTCGGAAGTGCGGGTGGTCGATCGAGGCCTCCGCCCCTTCGTGATTCCCCATTCTCAATTCGAGCCCGAAGTTGCTGCGCACGAAGAACACGGCGTCGAACGCCCTGTAGTTCCTCAC
>JBDGUY010000065.1:0-9136 GCA_039585935.1 Gemmatimonadota bacterium | reverse complement strand
AGCCAAACGACGCCACCGACCGCAGATCGGCGACCTCGCGAATCTTGCTGGTGGCATGACGATCGAGTGCGAGCAGCGCATCGGCCCGCTCCATCCCCTCTCCGTCGTCAGCCACCCGGATCCAGGTCTTGCCACCGTTGCGCAGCTCGACGTCGATCCGCTTCGCCCCGGCATCGAGCGCGTTCTCCACGAGCTCCTTCACGACCGAGGCCGGCCGCTCGACCACTTCGCCGGCGGCGATCTGGTTGGCCACGTGGTCGGGAAGGATGCGGATTCGCGGAGTGGCGCTGCCGGCCGAGCCCGGATCGTTCATCTCAGTCGAGCCCGTAGAATGCCCGCGCGTTGCGGCGTGTGAGTTCGGCCACGGCCTCCGGCGTCTGATCGCGAATTCCGGCAACCGCGGCGCAGGTCAGGGGCAGAAAGGAGGGCTCATTGCGCCGACCGCGATTCGGGACCGGCGCGAGATACGGGCTGTCGGTCTCGATCAGCAGGCGATCATCCGGCACCCGGCGCACCAGCGGCCCTCCGTCGAACCTGCGGAACGACACGATCCCGCTGAACGACACCATCCACCCGGCATCCAGCCCGGCCTCGAGCAGCCCGGGACCTCCGGTGAAGCAGTGCAGAACGCCCCGCACCCCGGTCGCGGCACGCAGCAGCTCCGCGGTCTCGGAATCGGCGTCGCGCGAGTGCACGACGATCGGAAGATCCAATGCGGCGGCCAGCGCCAGTTGTGCCTCGAAGCACTCCTGCTGGCGCTCACGCGGCGCGTTGTCGTAGTGGAAGTCGAGACCCGCTTCGCCGATCGCCACGACCTCGGGTTCCGCCGCGAGACGTCGCAAACCAGGGATCGTCGCGTCGTCGAATCGATCAGCTTCGTGGGGATGCAGGCCGGCCGAGCACCACAGACCGTCCGTGCCCCGGACAAGGTCCAGGGCCCGCGCCGAGTCGTCGAGATCTGAAGCGATCGTCACCAGTTCGGTCACACCCTCTGCGCGCGCTCGTGCGACCACCGGCTCTACGTCTTGTTCGAACGCCCCGGCAGTGAGGTGACAGTGCGAATCGAAAAGGTTCAACCCGCCTTTGCCGGCGCCGCCGACCGCCGCTTCTCACGGTTGCGCGACCAGTCTGCAAGTTCGAGCAGCACCGGGGAGGCGACGAAGATCGAGGAGTAGGTTCCGATGACGACACCGAGAATCATGACCAGGGCGAACGGCTGGATTACCGACCCGCCCAGGAAGACCAGCGAGAGCAGAGTCATCAGAGTCGTGCCGCTGGTGAGCACCGTCCGCGGCAGCGTCTCGTTGATGCTGGAGTTGATGATGTCCGCGTATGACTCCTTACGCCGCTTCTTGAGATTCTCACGAATTCGGTCGAACACGACGATCGTGTCGTTGAGGGAATACCCGAGAATCGTCAGGATCGCCGCGACCGTGGCCAGCGTGATCTCGATGTTCAGAATCGACAGAAAGCCGAAGGTCAGCGTGATATCGTGCGCGGTCGCCACGATGGCAGCCACTCCGAATCGCCATTCGAAGCGGAACGCCAGGTAGACCAGGGTCAGGGCAAAGGACAACAGGATCGCGATCAGAGCCTTTTCTCTCAACTCCGATCCAACCTTCGGTCCGACCGCCGACCGGCGCCTCATTTCCCAGGCGCCTTCGCCGTAGGCGCTGTCCAGCGCCTCGGTTACTTCCTCGGACACGCGCTGACCGCCGCTCTCCGAAAAGGTCGCCACGCGAATCGCGTATTCGTTCGACCCGCCGAATTTCTGAATCTGGGCGCCCTCGAGACCGGCCGCGCCGATCGCATCTCTCACGTCGGCTACCGACGTCGGCTCGGTGAATTCGACCTGGAACTTCGTTCCGCCCGTGAACTCGACGCCCTGGCGCAGCCCGCCGTGCAGGATCAGCGACAGAATGCCGGCAGCCAGCAGAATGCCGGATAGGACGTATGCCTTCTTGCGCTGCGAAAGAAAATCGTAATGCGCGTTCTTGAATAGTCTCATCGGTCGCGAGTCCGTCCGGTCAGATGCTCAGTTCCTCGGTCGGCCCGCGCCGCTCGAGATAGAACAGGAAGAGTGTCTTCGTCACGTACAGTGCCGTAAAGAACGAGGCGATGATTCCGAACATCAGGGTCACCGCAAAGCCCTTGATCGGCCCTGTCCCGAACTGGTACAGGATCGCCGCCGTGATCAGCGTCGTGAGATTCGCGTCGACGATCGCCGACATGGCGGCATCGAAGCCCTGGTCTACTGCTGTCCGGGCCGTCTTCCCGGCATCCAGTTCTTCCCGGATGCGTTCGAAGATCAGCACGTTTGCGTCCACTGCCATACCGATCGAGAGGATGAAGCCCGCGATCCCCGGCAGGGTGAGAGTCGCGTTCAGCCCGGCGAGAAGGCCCATCACGAAGACGACGTAAGCTGCCAGTGCAAACACGGCCATGATACCGGCGATCCTGTAGTACCAGATCATGATGATCACGACGCCGATGATCCCGATGATGAACGCATTGCGGCCCTGCCGGATCGAGTCCGCGCCGAGCGAGGGGCCGATCGAGCGTTCTTCCACGATGCGGATCGGCTGCGGCAGAGCCCCGGCCCGGAGCACGAGTGCGAGGTCCTGCGCCTCCTGGAAAGCGGAGCCCGAGCCGAGCTCGATCTGCGCGCGGCGGCTCAGCGTCTGCCGGATCACCGGAGCGCTCTGAACCCGACCGTCCAGCACGATCGCCATCAGACGCCCGACGTTCCTGCCGGTCCCGCGCTCGAAGATCCGCGCCCCCTGGCGCGTCATCTCGAACGGTACGATCGGCTGGTTGAACTGCGGGTCGCGTGTTGCGGGACCCGCGTCAGCCAGGTACTCGCCCGTGACGAGCGGCTCGGCTTCGAGCACGTACAACTCGCGATACGCAGCTCCGGAAGTCGACTGCGGCGTAATTCCCCAGGCGAGCGTCGTGTTCCGCGGCAATGCAGTCTTGAACGACTCCAGCTCGATGTATCGCGACACCGTGGGCACGTTTTCCTCTGCGACGAGGAACACGCCCGGTCGGCCCGACTCGAGCAACAGACCCGTGAGCGGACGCAACGCCGGCTCCTGGTTCGGCGCCGGTTCCGGAACCAGCGCGCTGTCGGGTGCCGCCTCGTCTGCCGCCTCGGCGGCATCCTCTGGGCTGTCCCCGGTAGCTGCCGAATCGCCCTCCACCGCCCCGAGCGTGTCCGTTCCCGCTTCACCGAGCAGTTGCGTGAGCGCCGGCGCAGGTTCTTCCTCCACTGCGGCGGCGGGGAGATTCTCCGCCCCGATCGCCTGGACAATGGCCCGATCCAGACGCGGCAGCGCATCGCGCATGTCGTCATCCTCGCGCACGATCATGAACTGCAGAAACGCAGTTCTTTCCACGATCGCCTTGGCGCGCACCGGATCATCGATGCCCGCGAGCTCGACGACGATCCGATCCTCGCCCTCTCTCTGCACGGTCGGCTCCCTGACGCCGAACTCGTCGATCCGGTTGCGGATCGTCGTCAGAGTACGCTCGATCGCGTCCCTCCTGGAGTCGTCAGTGAGCGTTCCATCCGGATCGTCGATCTCGACGGCCAGATACATCCCGCCCAGCAGGTCGAGTCCGAGGTTGATCGCCGGGATCTTCTCACCGTTCGGGCCCTCCTTTGGTACGAGGGCCCAGATGCACATGGCCAGGAGGGCGATGATTACGAGAAATCGATTTCGAATTGCGCGCATGGATTACGAACCGGGCTAGTCGATGTCAGGCTCTGCGACCGCCACTTCGGGCGGTTCCGACGTAAGCAGGAAAAGCTACGGCCGATCGAGCCCCGGCGAAAGAACCGTGCCCCGGCGCGGGCCGGGGCACGGGAATCGTGTCGGTTCCGAACTCCGCCCGGTCAGCCTGCCGCCGGAGCGTCCTTGTGAAGCCCGGTCTTGCGCAGGATGTCGTGCATCAGGCACCAGCCGGTGAGCCCCGACTGCAACAGATTCAGACCGACGAACGCCGTGAACAGGAAGAACCACGGACTGACCCACCAGCCCAGCGCGAGGCTTATGAGCACGAAGCTCCCGGCGATGACTCGGATCTTGCTTTCCAGACTCATTTCATTCTCCTCCCGCCTCCTCCAGGAGGCTTGATGTTATGCCCAGCGGATCCATCCCGTATTCAGTCAGCGGTCCCGTCTTCGTCGCACCCGCAAGCAGCGGAGCGCGCTACATCGAGCTCGAAGGCCCGTATCGGATGCCGCGGATCTTCGACGCCGGTGCAGGAACGCACCGCCGCCAGGACATCGTCCGACTGCTCCCTCGACACGAAGGCGAAAACCATGCGCGAACGGAAGGGCGCAGACTCACCGTACCACCCGGCTGCCTCTCCCCTGGAGTGACCCTCCATGGACATCTGGCTGTACATCCCCACCCCGATATCCTTGAGCAGGCGCTCCACGCACTCTTCATCCCCCTCCAGGTACATCAGCAGAATCATTTGCATCGGATTTCCTCCTGGCTCCAGTCGCGGTCCGACCTGTTCAAGCGGTCGGCGCGGGGGCCGGCTCAACCGGCTTCACGGGCTTCGGTGCGGGTGGCGCCGTCTGCTGTTCAACGGAAACCGCCTCGGGCACCGGATCGTCGGTCTTGTCCCGCGGCCTGCGGATCAGGAAGTAGATCCCCGGCACGACGATCAGGGTCAGGACGGTAGAGGCCAGGGACCCGAAGATCAGCGACACGGCCAGTCCTTCGAAGATCGGGTCGAGCAGGATCACGAATGCGCCGATTACCACGGTGCCCGCCGTCAGCGCAATCGGCCTCGTGCGCACCGCACCGGCTTCGATGACCGCCTGCTTCAGCGGAATCCCGGCATTCAGCCTCGCCTCGAGGTAGTCGATCAACAGGATTCCGTTGCGCACCATGATTCCGGCCAGCGCGATCATCCCGATCATCGAGGTTGCGGTAAAGAACGCCCCCATGATCCAGTGCCCGGGGGCGATACCGACCAGGGTCAGGGGAATTGCGGTCATCATCACGAGAGGCGTGACGAAGCTCCCGAACCAGGCCACGAGGAGGCCGTAGATCAGCAGCAGCGCGCCCGCGAAGGCGATCCCGAGATCCCGGAATACTTCGTAGGTCACCTGCCATTCCCCGTCCCACTTCATCACCGGCTGCTCAACGGTTCCCGGCTGGCGCGTGTATAGCTGGCCCAGCGAGGCTCCGCTCGGCAGCGGCACCTCGGCCACCTGGTCCTTGAGGTCGAGGATCGCGTACACCGGGCTCTCCTCCTCGCCTGCCACCTCGGCCATCACGTACACCACGCGCTGGCCGTTCTTCCGGTCCACGACCTGTGGCACCGTCGACTCCTCGAGCCGTCCGAGCTCTCCGATCGGCACCATTCCGCCCGTGGCGGAGGCTACGTGCAGCCCCCCGAGCCGGCCGGGGCCCGAACGCTCGGACTCGGGAAGGCGAACGCGAACCGGGATCGGTTGTCTCGCCTCCGGGGCCGAGAGGTGCGTTGCGACATGACCTCCGAGTCCGACCCGGAGCCCGTGCACAACCTGCTCCTTTCGCACGCCGGACAGTGCCGCCTTCTCTTCATCCACTTCGAACCGGAGTTCGCGCTGCGGCGAAGTCAGCGACCAGTCCACATCCACGACGCTCGGGTGCGCGACGAACAGCTCCATCACGTCCTCGGCCACCGCCCGCTGCTGCGCCGGATCCTGACCGTACACTTCCGCCACGAGCGTGCTGATCACCGGTGGACCGGGCGGCACTTCGACGACCTTCGCCCGAACATCCCCACCCGCGGCGGCCACCACCGAGTCCACGATCGGGCGGATCCGGCGGGCGACGTCGTGGCTCTGCTCCTTCTTGAGCCCGAACATTCCCTTCCGGTTTCTGAGCTCCTTCGGAATGTTGACCTGGATGTCCGCCACGTTGGGTCCCTGGCGGAGATAGTAGTGCCGGATCAACCCGTTGAAATTGAATGGCGCCGCCGTGCCGGCGTACACCTGCACGTCGTGCACCTCGCGCACTCCCTGCAGCCCGAATGCCACGTCGAGCGCTACCGCCGTGGTTCGCTCGAGCGTTGTCCCCTCGGGCATGTCGAGGATGATCTGCACTTCGGTCTTGTCGTCGAACGGCAGCATCTTCACCGCGACCGAGCGGTTCAGGAACAGCACGGTCGAGGCGAGCAGCAGACCCACGACGAAGAGCAGCGACACGACCAGTCGCATCGGCCGGTCGAGCAGCGGCTCCATCACCGCCTTGTAGGCGCGATAGATCTTCGTCTCCTCGAGCACGTACTTCGGCGCGTCATCGTCGTGACCGTGCGCCTTCCCGAGCAGCCGGAATGCCAGCCACGGCGTGCCGATCAGGGCAACCATGAGCGAAAACATCATCGCCAGGCTCGCTCCGATCGGCATCGGGCTCATGTACGGGCCCATGAGGCCCGACACGAACAGCATGGGAAGCACGGCCGCGATCACCGTGAGCGTGGCGAGGATGGTCGGATTCCCGACCTCGTCCACCGCCGTGCGGGCGGCGGCGCGCAGTGGCCGGTCCCGCATCTTGAAGTGCCGCTCCATGTTCTCCGCCACGATGATCGAGTCGTCGATCACGATGCCGGTGACGAAGATCAGTGCGAACAGGGTTACCCGGTTCAGCGTGTACCCGAAGATCTGGTACACGAACAGGGTGAGCGCGAAGGTGATCGGCACCGCCAGCATCACCACGAGTGCGCTGCGCCAGCCCATGAAGATCGCCACCACGATGCCCACCGCGATCACGGCACCCGCCAGGTGGTGCTTCAGCGTCTCCACCTTCTCGCGTGCGGTCTCTCCGTAGTTCCGGGTGACCAGGGACTCGACATCCGACGGGATCACCCGGCCTTCGAGACGTTCCAGCGTGTGCTCGAGGTCGTGCCCGACCTGCGTCGCGTCGGCACCGGGTCGCTTCGACACGGCGATCGTCACCTGCGGCGCCAGGGCCTCGCCCGGGGTGCCGTGGAAAGTGTAGCTCGTGACTTCGGCCGGTCCGTCCTTCACATCGGCCACATCCTTGACCTGCACGAGGCGGCCATCGTTTACCCCGAGGACGACGTTTGCCACGTCTTCGGCGGTGGTCAGGAACGGTCCCCCGACTACCCGAACGACCTGGTCGGCCTGGGAATAGTGCCCCGTCTCCATGCTTACGTTGGCGGCCTTCAGGCGCTCGACGACCATGCCGGGATCGACTCCCAGCTCGGCTGCCCGCCCGGGGCGCAACTCGACCCGGATCTCTCTCGGCGAGCCGCCGATCACGTCCACGTCGCGGACGTTAGGTACGGCTTCGAGGGACGTCGCGACCTCTTCGGCTACTCGCCGGATCTCCTCTGGCGGGCGGTCGGCGGTCAGCGTGGCCGTGAAGAAAGGCACGTCGTCGATGCTGACGGTCTTCACGAGGGGAAACTGCAGTCCCGCCGGCATGCGGTCCGCGAACTTCAGCAGCGTGGCGTACAGCCGGACCAGGCTGTCCTCCAGGTCACGCCCCACTTCGTAGCGCACCGTGACCAGTCCGAAGCCGGGCTGCGCGTGGCTGTAGACGTATTCGACCCCGTTGATTCCGGACAGCACGTTCTCCAGCGGAATCAGTGCCCGGTTTTCCACTTCCTCCGGCGATGCCCCCGGCATCGGGAGGTAGATATCGGCCAGCGGCACGATGATCTGCGGCTCTTCCTCACTGGGAAGCGTCGAAGTCGTGTAGACTCCAAGGGCCAGCGCCGCCGCCAGGAGAAGCGGCGTGATCTTGGAGACGAGAAAGGCGTCGGCCAGGCGTCCCGCGATTCCCCCCTTCATCAGGCCCCCTCACCCGCATCCGCGGGATTCCAGATCTCTTCGCGCACGTTCCCGGCCGTAGCTCCGTCCATAATCATCGGCGACGGGGAGCGAACGACCTGCGCATCAGGATCGAGACCGGACAACACTTCGACCATTCCCTCGGCTGTCCGACCGGGCCGGATCCAGCGCAGTCGCAGAGTACCGTCTTCCAGCGCGAATACTCCCGTGAGCTGCCCCTCGCGCACGAGCGCGTCGCTCGGCACCAGCAGGCCCGCTTCCTCGATTCCCGCGACCGCGACCCGGACGAATGTGCCCGGAAGCGGAATTCCTGCCGCGGAGTCATCGAATCGGGCCTCGAGGCGGAACCGGTTGCTGGCCTGCTCGATCACCGGAACCCGGCGGGTAACGGTGGCCGGCCAGTGCTTTCCCGTCTCCTGGTCCAGCACCCGGACGGCGTCGCCGACCGCGATGCGGCTGGCGAGCGGTGCGGGGGCGTCCGCGACGATCTTCACGCCGCTCGAACCCGACACCGTGATCATGGGCTGACCCGGCGAAGCCAGGTCACCCGGATCCACGTACCTCGCCGTCACGGTTCCGGCGAACGGCGCCTTGAGGATCACGTAGTCCCGGTTCGCCCGGGCCTCATCCAGGTTGGCCTCGGCCATCTCCATCCGGGCCCGGGCCTGGTCGAGCTCCTGGTCCGTCGCCGCGCCATCCCGAACCAGGTTCTCGAGCCGGCTGTAAGTCTTCCGGGCTACCGTGACGTTCGACTCGGCCGCCGCCACGCCGGACTCGACGCCGGCGTCATCCAGGCGAACGAGCGTCTGCCCGGCCCGTACCTGCGCGCCCACGTCCACGAGTACGGAGCGCACGGTACCGCTGGAGCGTGTGGCCAGCCGTGCTTCCTCCTCTGCTACGACGCGTGCGGCCACGAGTTGTGAGCCGGCAGCCCGGACGACCGGGCTCACCGTGACGTCCTGCGGCTCGTCGGTTCTCTCCACCCGGCCTGGCTCGCCGCGATCGCAGCCGGCCACGGTGAGGGTGAGCATGGGAATCAGGAACAGCAATGATCGCTTCATGGAAGTCACTCGCTCGTATGTTGCGTGGTCACGTATCGCAGGCGGGCCTCCGCCATGCGGTAGCCGGCCGTCGCATTGATTGCCCGGCTGCGCGCCTCGGCGGCCCGGGAGTCGGCGGCGAGAAGGTCGGTCGCCGTGGCGAGCCCTTCGTCGAACCGCATCCGCATCAGGTCCCGCCCCAACGAGGCGGCGCTGTCCCCCACTACCGCGGCACCTGCCGCGCGGTGTGCGGCGTCCACTGCATCACTGGCTT
>JBDGUY010000064.1:0-9159 GCA_039585935.1 Gemmatimonadota bacterium | reverse complement strand
GAAGTACCGCGACGTCCCACGAACATGCGGGGTGTGGGAGACGCGCTGAGCGATCCGTCTATAGAGTGACATCGATTCATGAAGCTACCCATAAGGCTCATTGGAGCCGCTGCATTTGTGGCGGCCATGAGCGGACTCCTCATTGCCCTTTCCGGCCCGGCCGGGGACGGTCCTGCCCCGACGGCGCTGGTCGCCCAGGAGCAGGATTCTCAGGCGACGACGGCCGAGCAGGAGCTCCCTCCTGGAATCAAGGCTCGCACGCCGACCGGGCAGACGGCTGAAGAGGCCATCGCTGCTCACATGGTAGCGGCGGAAGGCCCTGAACAGCCGATCCCGTTCAGTCATCGCTTCCATTCCCAGGAACTCTCGATGCAATGCGAGTACTGCCACGGCGGAACCGAGTCGTCCGTGGTAGCAGTGATTCCCTCCGTGGAACTCTGCATGGGCTGCCATCGAATCGTGGGAGCACAACTCGAGCCGATCCAGCGCCTGCGTGGCTACTGGGAGCGAGGTGAGCCGGTCCAGTGGGAACGGATCTACAAGACCCCCGACTTCGTGCAGTTCCCGCACCGGGCGCATATCCGCTCGCAGGTCGAGTGCGAGGAGTGTCACGGCGAGGTCGAAGAGATGGACAGGGTCTACCAATTCGCGTCGCTCAAGATGGGCTGGTGCCTCGATTGTCATTGGGCGGAGGGCGAAGACACGGACGTGGCCACAGACCGGCTGCTGACCGAGGAGTTCCCGCCGCCGCCGACTCCCGAAGGACGTCAGCCGCACGGACTGTATCCGCGCGCGATCGATCAGGAGTACGCCTCGAGTCGCGGTCCGATCGACTGCACCGCATGTCATTATTGAGATCCGGCACCGGAAGCGAATGAATAACGGCGATAGACATATGAACGGTGACGGAGGCAGGCTCCCGACCGTGACGAGCGACAACGGCGGGTACGGCGAGACGTCCCGCCGGGACTTCCTCAAGGTCCTGGGTGTCGCGGGCGCAGGAGCGGCGGCTACGAGCTGCGGGCCGCCGGACATGAGCGACAAGCTCATTCCGTACCTGGTGCCGCCCGAGGACATCGTACCTGGCACGAACGTGGCATATGCGACCCTCCTGAAGAACGGCGGACCGGAGCATCTCGGCCTGTACGCCAACGTCCGGGACGGTCGGGTGATCAAGCTCGAGGGCAATCCGCGGTTCCCGAACCGGGGACGTCTCTCGGCGCTCGCACAGTCGGCGCTCCAGGATCTGTATGACCCGGACCGAATCCAGGGTCCCCGCCGACTCGATGCCAACGGCTTTGTAGAGACGGACTGGGATGAAGCGATCGCGGCGGTTGCCGGCGTCACTGCGCCCGGTCGAACCATCCTGCTCACGGCAGCGGTCACCGGCACCACGGCCGAATTCTATGCGGAATGGGCCGGGGCGATTGGAGCCGAGTGGATCCCCTGGGAGCCGCTGGGCCTCGAGGCACTCAGCACCGCGCACGAGATCGCGTTCGGGATCCCGGGGATTCCGTCCTACGAGATCAACCGGGCCGATCGGATCGTCTCGTTCGGAGCCGACTTCCTCGGCAGCTGGCTCGCACCCGTCGAGTTCGCGTCGCGATTCGTGGATGCCCGGAGCATCGAGAGTGGACGCCACGCCAAGTTCACGCACGTTGGACCGCGGCTGTCTCTCACCGGGTTGAATGCAGACGAGTGGATTTCTGTCCGGCCGGGCACCGAGGGCGTCGTCGCACTCGCTGTCGCCTCCGAAGTCGCTCGAAGAAAAGGCGGCGGGGCAGCCGCGCGACTCGAAGGAGTTCTGGCCCGATTCACTCCGGCCGCCGTGGCGGAGCACGCCGGCGTCGATGCGGCGCGGATCGAACATCTCGCCGAGGATCTCGCTTCGGCGAACAGCCCGGTCGTTTTGCCCCCGGACATCTCGGGCCAGGGAGCCGGATCTACCGAGGCACACGTCGCGGTGGCGTTGCTCAACCTCGTCTGTGGCGCCATCGGCACGACCGTTCGGCCGGGCGTCGGTCCGACTCGTGCTGCTTCCGCCAGCGCCGCCACGATGCGGAATCTCGTCGAACGCATGCAGTCCGGCGCTATCGAGACGGTGATCGTCGCCGGGGCGAACCCCGTGTACGGCCTTCCGAAGTCACTGGGCTTCGCCGAGGCGTTCGAGGGGGTCCCCAACCGCGTTTCGCTCGGCTCCCACCTGGATGAGACGGCTGCCGCGTCGAACTGGCTGCTCCCCGGGAACCACGAGTTCGAATCCTGGGGGGACGCCGAGATCCGGCCGGACGTCTGGGCCGTCGCTCAGCCCGTAATGCGCCCGATCTTCGATACGCGGCAGGCAGAAGACGTGCTGCTGTCGATCGCCGCTGGTACAGGGCGCACTGCGTTCGAGGCGGAGGACTGGAAGGGGTGGCTCGAGGCGGGGTGGCGCGCCAACTACGAGCAGGAGGTTCCGGACCAGGCCCCGTTCGATGAGTTCTGGTTCGCCCTGCTTCAGGCCGGGGCCGTGCGCCGCAAACCCAACCAGCCGGATCCGGTGCCGACGCTGGCTCCCGCTGCCGCGAACTATCAGTTCACGCTGCCCGAGCATCATTCCGGCCTGACGCTGACCACATTCGCCACGGCCCAGCTGTACGACGGACGGGGAGCGAACCGCTCCTGGATGCAGGAGTTGCCGGACGCCGTCTCCAAGGCCGTGTGGAATTCCTGGGTGGAGATTCATCCGGCCACGGCCGAACCGCTGGGCCTCGAGACCGGCGATCTCGTGGAGGTACGCACGTCGGCGGGATCCGTGACAGCACCCGCATTCCTGTACGAGGGAATCCGGCCCGACACGATCGGCATACCGCTCGGCCAGGGACACACGCACTACGGTCGCAACGCGCAGGACCGCGGCGTGAACGCGCTCGACTTGCTGGATGGCACCGTGGACAGGCGCAGCGGAGCCCTGGCGTTTGCCGGCGCCCCGGTGGAGATCACCGCGGTCGGCCGTCGCGGCAAACTGGCGATCATGCAGGGAAACGACACCGACCTCGACCGCGAGATCGGCGAGTTGATGCAGGTCGACGACGCCCTCGAGGCGATCGGCGGCCACCGCGTGGACTTGCGACAGATTCTCGAGAACGCATGGGACTCCGACCCCCAGAGCCCGTATCGCTGGGCCATGTCGATCGACCTCAACGCCTGTACGGGTTGCGGCGCGTGTGTCACGGCCTGCTACGCCGAGAACAACATTCCCACCGTCGGCGAGGATCTGTGCGCCCAGGGACGCGAGATGTCCTGGATGCAGATCATGCGGTATTTCGAGGAGACGGAAGACGACGGCTTCCAGACCGTGCACGTGCCCGTGTTGTGCCAGCATTGCGGGGACGCTCCATGCGAGCCCGTGTGCCCGGTTTACGCGGCCTATCACAGCCCCGAGGGCCTGAATGCACAGGTCTACAACCGGTGCGTGGGAACGCGGTATTGCGCCAACAACTGCCCGTACAAGGTCCGGCGGTTCAACTGGTTCACCTACGAGCACCCGTATCCGCTGAATCTGCAGCTCAATCCGGACGTCACGGTGCGAGAGACGGGCGTCATGGAGAAGTGCACCTTCTGCGTGCAGCGGATCAATCGCGCGAAGCTGGACGCGAAGGAAGCCGGACGCCACCTGCAGGACGGTGACTTCCAGACCGCCTGCATGCAGAGCTGTCCGACCCAGGCGATCGTGTTCGGGAATCTGAAAGATCCCGAGAGTGCGGTCTCGCGTATCTCGAAGGGAGCCCGCGCCTATCACATGCTGGGCGAGCTCAACACGCGACCCGCGATCACCTACCTGGCCGGTGTTTCACATGCCCGGCTGGCGCAGGCGGATCACGGGGCGCACGACGACGAGCACAGCGAGGACAACGGAGCGGCCCGAGAGCATGACCCGGCCGCCGAAACCAGCCACTGAGTGGCCGGTCACCGAACAACCGACAGGGTCTGATGGCGACAGCGGAAATAGAAGTGCCGAGGGAGGCACTGCCCACTCTCGAGCAGGCGAACGACGACATCAGTCGTCCGATCTACGGGCCGTCCTGGCGGTACTACCTGCTCCTGGCGATCTGCGGCGTGGGGATTCTCGCCGGCGGAACCGCATGGGCGATCCAGATCAAGAACGGGATCGGGATGGCCGGGATCAACAACCCGGTCAGCTGGGGCGTCTACATTGTCACGTTCGTCTTCTGGGTCGGTATCGCCCACAGCGGCACGCTGATATCGGCCGTTCTCTACCTCGTTCGCTCGGGATGGCGCACTACGATCAACCGCGCCGCCGAGGCCATGACGATTTTCGCCGTGATGACGGCGGGCTTGTTCCCGCTCATCCACCTCGGTCGCGTGTGGTATTTCTACTACCTGGTGCCCTATCCCTCCACTCGACTCCTGTGGCCGAATTTCCGGTCGCCGCTCGTGTGGGACATGTTCGCGATCGGCACCTACTTCACGATCAGCCTCGTGTTCTGGTACATCGGACTGATCCCGGACCTGGCGATCCTGCGGGACAAGTTCACCGGCGTTAAGAAGAAGCTGTACGGCACCTTCGCGCTTGGCTGGCAGGGCTCGGTGAAGGACTGGAGCCACTATCGCCGGCTGTATCTCTACCTTGCCGGCATCGCCACGCCGCTGGTTCTCTCTGTGCACAGCGTCGTGTCATGGGACTTCGCGATGGGGGTCGTTCCGGGCTGGCACTCGACGATCTTCGCCCCCTACTTCGTGGCCGGTGCGATCTTCTCGGGAATCGCGATGGTGATCACGATCATGATCCCGATGCGCTGGGCGTTCGGGCTCGAGAAGTACATCACCAGGTATCACTTCGACAACATGGCGAAGCTGCTCCTGTTTACTTCGTTGATCGTCGGCTACGCCTACGCGCTCGAGTTCTTCCTCGCGTGGTGGGTCAACGATCCGATCGAAAAGGAGAGCTTCGCCTGGCGGGCCAACGGATACTACGCCGGGCCATTCTGGATCATGGTGTTCTGTAACGTCGTCGTTCCGATGAGTCTGTGGTTCAAACAGACCCGCAACAGCCTCGCGGCACTGTTCGCCGTCACGATCTTCGTCAACATCGGCATGTGGTACGAGCGCTTCGTGATCATCGTCACCTCGCTCGCTCACGAGTTCGAGCCCGGTGGCTGGGGAATCTACGTTCCCAGTACGACGGAGATCCTGATCATGATCGGGAGCTTCGCATGGTTCTTCTTCTGGTTCCTTCTGTTCTCCCGGACGCTGCCGGTTATCAGCATCGCGGAGGTGAAGGAGCATCTGGCACACGAGCATGAGCACGGCCATTGAGATGAGCGGAATTCTCGCCCACTACGACACGCTCGGCGCCACGCGCGCCGCGATCGAGCGCCTGCGCGAAGCGGGTCATTCCGACCTCGACGTGTTCTCGCCCTTCCCGGCTCCCGAGCTCGAGGAAGCGATGGGCATCGAGTCCAGCCCGGTTCGGCGCTGGGCGCTGATCGGGGGGATCACCGGATTCGCGACGGCGACGGCCCTGACCGGGCTCACGGCAATGGCCTATCCGCTGGTGACACAGGGGAAGCCGATTCTCTCCTGGCCCGCCTTTTTCGTGATCATGTTCGAGATGACGATCCTGTTCACCGGTCTCTTCGGCTTCGCCGGTTTGTTGTTCCATACCCACCGATCCAGGAAGCGTCTGTCGGCCGGGTATCGGGAGGTGTTTTCGGTGGACCGATTCGGGGTCTACCTGCGGGATACCGGATCGAGCATGAGCGAGATCGAGGATTTGCTCCAGGACACCGGTGCGATCGAAATCGAGGAGGTGGCCGCGTGAGCCCCGCGCTGCGGAGGATGCGCCCGCTCGCGGTGGTGCTCGGACTGACCGTGGCTCTCACGGGTTGTGACGATCAGGTCAAGCGGGTCCCGTGGTTCAAGACCATGTTCCGCACCGCCTCGGTTCGGACGTACGAGGCCGAGCTGCCGCTCCCGCCGGAGGGCACGGTTCATTACGGAGCGCAGAGACATTTAGACTTGCTGGCCGCCGACACGCTGCTGTCCAATCCGCTGCAGCCCACGCCCGAAGTCCTGGAACGGGGTGAGGTGCTGTACCTGCAGTTCTGCATCATGTGTCACGGCGAAACGGGCGCGGGTGACGGACCGGTTGTCGGCGAAAATCGCCTTCCCCCGCTCCCGACGCTGAACCTGCTGTCGGAACGGGCAATGAACGACCTGTCGGACGGCTACATCTGGGGAATGATCGCGAACGGACGTGGTGTTATGCCTTCGTATCGCCGGATTCCATACGAGGACCGGTGGCAGATCGTCGAATACGTCCGGGAGCTGCAGACTCGCGCGACGGGCGGCGCGTCCACCGGGTCCAACGATACGCAGGCCGGCAATGAGTGACGAGCACAACTTGAGCGCGCATACGACGACTGTCACGCCCGAACGGGCGTTGAGCACGGTACACGGACGGATCAGCGGCCTCGCGGCGGGACTCTGGCTCGGTGCTGCCGCAGTGGGAATCGTCGGATTCTTTTTCGCTTTGCGGATCGATCCCGAGCGTGCCTGGATGAACGTGTGGGCGAATTTCCTGTTCTGGACGGCCATGGCACAGGCGGGAATCATCTTCGGCGCCGTGCTGGTCGTAGCCAAGGGACACTGGGGCAAGCCGTTCCGCCGCGTCGCTGAGGCGACGGGGGCGTTCCTGCCGTTCTCGCTGCTCGTGTTCGCCGGCATGTATTTCGGAGCATCCTACATCTTCCCGTGGATGAAGCCGGGATTCGAAGGCCACATCAACCGGACCTGGCTCACGCACGACGGCGTATTCGTGCGCAACGGGATTCTGCTGGCGATCCTGTTCGCGACGAGCTGGTGGTACCTCCGCCTGTCGCTGCGGCCTGACGCCCCGCTCATCGCCGCCAGGCAGACGGGCTGGAGAAAGAGCCTCCTCGAGCGAATCAGTCGCGGCTGGCGGGGCGACGAAGAAGAGGCCGAGCGCTCGCGCCGCACGCTCTCCTGGCTGGCTCCCGTGCTGATCGGGATGTGGGTGGTCGTATTCAGCTTCGTGTCGTTCGATCTCACGATGTCCCTGATGCCGAGCTTCATGAGCGTGATCTGGGGTGCCCTGTACTTCGTGGGCGGCTGGCTGTGCCTGCTGGCCCTCGTGGCCTTCCTGTCGCACCGCTACAAGGAGCACTACAGCCTCGAAGACGTCTGGGGGAGGTGGGAGTATCACGATCTCGGCAAGCTGATGTTCGCCTTCGTGATCTTCTGGAGCTACCTGTGGTTCTCGCAGTTCCTGCCGATCTGGTACGGCAATATCGGGCGTGAGACCCAGTTCTTCGAGTTGCGGACCGAGAACGGTTTCGGGCCGTTCCTGTGGGCCCAGATGGCACTGATCTTCTTCATTCCGTTCGCGTTGCTCCTGTGGCGCCGACCGAAGATGCGCTCCCAGCATCTGGCAACCGTCGGAATGGTGATTCTGGTGGGATTCTGGCTCGAGCGCTGGATGCAGGTCGTGCCCTCGGTCTGGACGGGTGAGGGAGTCCCGCTGGGCTGGCCCGAAGTCGCGATTACGCTCGGATTCCTGGGGCTGTTTGGTCTCAGCTATTCCCTTTACGCGAGCCTGACGGCCAAGATTCCGGTAAGCGAGGCGCTGATCGTCGGCGAGAGGTCGCGCGGCCCCTGATGCGCACGTCGGTCCCGTGACCGAGCCGGAGCCAGCCGGACACTCGGGGATCGCCGCCGGCCCGGCGGATGCCTCCGGCCTCGTATCGGATGTGACCGGCTTCGTCTTCCACCGGCCGGAAATCTCCACGCATGTCGCCGTCGAGTCCGACTCCTGGCGCGAGGACTACACGCTGCGCATCGCCCAACGCACGGGCGTAGACGTTTCGGTGTACTCCATCCTCAATATCCACCGGATCGGAATCAACGCCCCCGTGGAGATCGTGTTCGAGGAAGTCGAGCGGTGGAACGGCGAGTCCTACACCTGGCCTGACCACATCGCGACGATCGAGGAGATCCCTGGCGAGAAGGACGGCTTCCGGGTCGTATTTCTCGGTCGAACGCGGATCGTTCGCTGGCTCCGGAAACGCCTCGGTCGGCAGTTCGGCACGCTGTTTCGCGCCACCGTGGCCGAGGCCAGGAGAGTCCCGAATCTCCAGGACCTCGACAACGCCCGGTTCTTCCTGTGGAATTGCTCGGGTGGCTATCCGCTCGGGGTATTCTCGATCTTCGTCCGGTCAGCGATCCCGGAGCGGGGAGAAACCGAGCCGACCCAGGTATTCTTCGCCGTCGGCTTCAACCCGTTCGGCCACGCGTTTCTGGGAAGAATCGGACCGGTTCGCACGGCCTGGCAGTCCGTACATGACAGCGTGACCTCTAACGTTCTGAATCGGTTCAAGCAACAGTGCGAAGACAGCTTCCGGCAGTTACAGCTCGGCGTCGAACCGGAGACCCACTGAACCGCTCCTAAGGGCCGGCAAAAGCTTCCTCCACGATCGCCTGCTGCTCCAGCATGTGCGCGGCCGCGTGCCCTCCGGCCGGACTCGCCTTATCCGGCCTGCCGATATAGCGAACCGTGAGATCGGAACCAACGAGCTGTTCGAGCAGCGGTCGTACGAACCCCCATGCTCCCATGTTCGCCGGCTCCTCCTGGACCCAGGCCAGTTCGTCGAGCGCCGGATAGGCCGCGAGGATTTCCTGGAGCTGCTCCACCGGGAACGGGTAGATCCGCTCGAGCCGTGCCACGTCCACGGATAGATTCTCGGCCCATTGCTCGGAGCCGGTGAGGTCGTAAAACACTTTGCCACTGCACAGTACGAGCCTGCGGACTCCCCCCCGCGCGGAGGCATCTCGCAGACCCGGAAGTACGGGTCGGAAATGCCCTGAGCTCAGCTCGTCGAGCGATGAACGCGCCGCCGGGCTCCGCAGCAGGCTCTTGGGCGTCATCAGGACGAGCGGGCGCCGGGCCGGCCGGAGGGCCTGAAGCCGCAGCAGGTGGAAGTACTGCGCCGGGGTCGTGAGATTTGCGACCCGGATGTTCCGTTCTGCCGACAGTTCGAGGTATCGCTCCAGCCGGGCGCTCGAGTGTTCCGGGCCCTGTCCCTCGTAACCGTGTGGCAGCAGCAGAGCGAGCCTGGATTCCTGACCCCACTTGGACCG
>JBDGUY010000063.1:0-9206 GCA_039585935.1 Gemmatimonadota bacterium | reverse complement strand
GTATTCGGTTACGACCGGTTCAGACGGATTCCCGCTCCGCGCGCAAAGTCGTCCACCACCACCAGTTCGTGGTGCGTGCCAGCGGGGCGAGGAATTCGGTCATCCGGTTCATGGGCTAACTGATACGAGCCTGTCGTACGGGCGTCAAGCGCTGTGCGAAGGAGGTGGTAGGCAGCTCGAGGGCCTCCTGCGCGGTGGTTCGCCGCGTCATAGCTTCCGCCGGTCCGATCCTGGCGAGTGGCCGGGACACTCCGGATTCGATCGAACGAAAGTGACCGATGAACGAGCAGACCGAAACGGCAGGCCTCTCCTGGCCGGGTGCGAAGTTGCTTCTGGGGATCGCGATCCTCGGCCTCAGCTCCTGTGGACCCGGTGAGGCCGGAGAGCATCAGGCGGCACTCGCCATCGATGCCGCCGGCCTGATCCAGGGAATCCAGGATCTATCCGCCGACTCGATGGGTGGCCGCGCGCCTTCCTCGATCGGAGAGGAACGCACCGTCCAGTACCTGACCCGGCGTTTCCAGGAGCTTGGACTCGAGCCGGGTGCCGGTGGCGGATGGACGCAGCAGGTAGCTCTCGTTTCCATTTCCGCCGACCCCGATATGGGTGCGGCGATCAGGGGCCGCGGCACCGAAAACCACCTGTGGCACGGGACCGACTTCGTTGCGGTAGCGGGTGGTCCCGAAGAATCCGTGGTGCTCAGCCGTTCGCCGCTCGTGTTCGCCGGCTACGGAATCGTGGCTCCGGAGATCGCCTGGAACGACTACGAGGGTCTCGACCTGACCGGGAAGACCGTGGTTCTGATGGTAAACGACCCGGGGTACGAGACGGGTGACGACCGGTTCGACGGTCGAGCGATGACGTATTACGGCCGCTGGACGTACAAGTTCGAAGAGGCTGCCCGCCAGGGAGCGGCGGCCGTGATGATCGTTCACCGAACGGGTCCGGCCGGATACCCGTGGGCCGTGGTGGAGACCGGCTGGTCGGGTCCGCAATTTATGCTCGACCAGGGGCAGGGTGAGTCGGCTCCGATCATCCAGGGTTGGTTTTCGGAGGAAACGACCAGGACGTTGTTCGCTCAGGCAGGCCTGGATCTGGATTCCCTCGTCGGTGCCGCAGGCCAGGATGGGTTCCGGGCCGTGGAACTCGGGCTCGATCTGTCGCTCGAGCTCAGGAACGAGATGAGGCGGTCCGATTCGCGCAACGTCATCGCGCGGATTCCGGGCGCTACACGACCGGAGGAGCACGTCGTGTACCTGGGCCATTGGGATCACCTGGGCACTGACCCTGCTTTGTCGCCAGACTCGATCTACAATGGCGCTCTCGACAATGCCTCGGGGATCGCCGGTTTGCTGGAGATCGCGGAGGCCTACATGGCTCTCGAGCGGCGTCCCCAACGCTCGATTCTGTTCATCGCGCTCACAGCCGAGGAGCAGGGGCTATTGGGGTCGAAGCACTACGCCAGGGATCCCGTGTGGCCGCTGGAGTCCACGGTCGCCGCGATCAACGTGGACGGCCTCAATATCTGGGGTCCGACGCGTGACCTGGTGGTCGTAGGGTACGGAAAGTCGGAACTCGATTCCGTTCTCGCCGAAGTCGCAGCGGACCGGGACAGAGTGCTCGAACCGGATAGCGAGCCGGAAAAAGGCTATTTCTTCCGGAGCGATCACTTCGAATTCGCGAAGCAGGGTGTCCCCGCTCTGTTTCCGAATCCTGGGATCGACGATCTGCGCTACGGGAAGGACTGGGCACGCGCGCAGCATGACCAGTTCACCGCCGAACGTTACCACAAGCCGGCCGACGAATACGACCCGGTCTGGAACCTGGATGGTGCGGTCGAAGACCTCCGGCTTCTGTTTGCATTCGGGTTTCGACTCGCTGACAGTGACGCGTGGCCGAACTGGCGCGGGGAGTCGGAGTTCAGGTCGATTCGCGACGAGATGCGGCCGGTTGGACCATAGTCCAATACCGTTTTGAGATCACCGCCCGTTAAACTGCGCACCGATCTATCCGGGGTGTTCATAACACCGGATTCGACACAGAAGCGTTGATCGGTGGGCGAGATGGCAGGGCTGTATAACTCCATCGTGAAGATGGGAGCAGCCGTCGCCGGGGCCCCGCTGGTGGCGAATGTATTCCACCGGGATTGACCCTGACGGCTGCAAATTCACAGCGAAAGGAATGATGCACCATGGGAATTTTTGATTTCTGGAAGGACTCCGGCGAAGAGGTCGAGGTCGATACCGGCGAGGCAGTTGACGTAGAGCTTCAGAATCAGATGCAGGGGAACGCGATCGCCCGGACCGTACTCGCGCTCGGTCTTCCCGTAGACGATCTCAGGGTCGAGTACGCGGATGGTGTCGCGACCGTGAACGGGACGGTGCCGAGTCAGGCTGACGCGGAGAAAGTTGTACTGGCGGTCGGTAACACGAAGGGCGTCGAGAAAGTGGACAGCCGCCTCAGTGTCGTCGTGCCGGCGCCGGAAGCGACCATGTACACGGTTCAGCCCGGTGATTCGCTGTCGAAGATCGCCAAGGAGCAGTACGGCGATGCAATGAAGTACCCGGTAATCTTCGAGGCCAACCAGCCGATGCTATCGGATCCGGACAAGATCTATCCGGGCCAGGTGCTCCGGATTCCCGTCCAGGACTGACGCGGTCCCGGAATACGGCGAGAGGCCCGGGGGGGTACCTCCCGGGCCTCTTTGCGTCCGCGGCTGTTGATGCGTGACTCAGCTTGACGCGTCCTCGATCCCCATCATCCCCTGCCAGGTCTCGGCCAGCCAGGTGGCCAGGACCTGAATGCCGTTGCTGATGCTGGCGCCGACCCAGTAGAGAATGCCGCCGATCGCCGTGTTGTCCACGAAGCCGAGAAGCACCGCCGCCCCCAGCAGGATTCCGATCACCAGCAGCAGCCTGATCGTCCACTTGGCACCCTCACGCAGCAGCGCCCACGCCACAAGGACGAAAGACAGGGTGAGAACCACGTTGCCGATCAACTCAGGCGGAATGGAAAAGCCTTCCAAGCGTCAAATCTCCAGGGAGTCGAAGGGCCGATCGACCGCAGAGAATGGTCCGGTGCTCAGCGTCTGAGTCCTGACCGAACCTTTTGGCACCGTCCAAGCGTAGAAACGGTCGTGGGAGCGCCTCCAAGTCAAGGCCGTGGTGCAGGCGCGGGTAGTCGTGTGGCGGAGAATCGAGATCGGGCGCGGGGCCCGAGGGGATCGAAAATGGCCGATTTCGGACGTGAACTACTGCGGCGCAGGGTGCCGCAGATCGTCGGAGCATACCTCGCCGGTGGCTGGATTCTGTTGGAATTCACGGATTGGACCGTGAACCGGTACGTCCTCTCCAGCCACGTCACGGACTTCGTGGTGGCTTCCTGGCTTCTACTCCTGCCGGCCATAGCGATACTCGCCTGGAATCACGGCAGCCCCGGGCGCGACGAATGGAGACGCGCCGAGACCGTCGGAATCGCCCTCAACCTCCTGCTTGCCGGAGTGATTCTGTTTTCCGTATTCCGCGGGCAGGACCTGGGAGCCGCGACGAATACGGTGGTCGTGCGTGATGAAGAGGGAAGAGAACTCGTACGCCAGATTCCCAAGGGGGAGTTCCGCCGGCGGGTAGCCCTGTTTTCCTTCACGAACGGGTCCGGAGATCCGGAGTTGGACTGGCTGCAATACGCCTTGCCGAAGTCGATCGACATCGATCTGTCCCAGGACCCGTTCGTCAGGTCGGTGGCCGAGATCTTCCGTGAAAAGCAGGGTGCGGAGCCGAACCAGCCGCTGGCCCTGCCGCTTGCCCAGCGACGGGAGATCGCCGGCAACTGGGGAGCAGGATCATTCGTCACGGGGACTATCGACCGGGCGGATGGAGGAATCGAAGTCCGGTTCACTCTTCACGACACCGAGCGTGGTCGGCCGATCGCGGAGCACATATTCGCCAGCAGCGATCCGCTCGAGCTGGCGGACCGCATTTCTCGACAGCTGCGAACGGATCTCGAAATCCCGACCGGCCACCTGGAAGCAACCCCCGACCTTCCGGTTCGCGAACTGCTGACAGGATCCGACGACGGGCTCAAGCCGTTTTTCGCGGGCAGCTTCTATTACGGGATGGACGCCGTCCGCAGCCGCGCGGCGCTGGAAGGAGCCGTCGGTGTCGACTCGACTTTTGCCCGAGCAAACCAGTATCTCGGCAACATCCTGTTCGGGGCGAACGAGCTCGATGCGGCCCTCGCGGCATTCGAAGCCGCGATCCGCCACGACTACAAGCTCGAAGAATCCTCGAGATTCGCTCTTAAGAGCCGCTACTTCGAGATGAGCCAACAGCCGGAGCGCGCCCTGAGCGTCGCCAGGCTCCGGACCGACCTGTACCCACACGACCCGGAAGCGTTTGCCGAGCTGGGCCGTCTTCTGGTCGACCGGGGCGAGGTAGGCGAGGCCCAGACTGCGTTTGAGCGCACGATCGAGCTGGACCCGTCCAACCGCCGGGCATACGAGCTGGTGGGGGGGTTGCGACGCGATGCTGGCGATCCGGAGCGGGCGGCCGATGCCTATCGGGCACTCGAGGCACTGGATCCAGAAGCGGCGGGTCCGCACGTGCTGCTTGGTGATCTGTATCTTACGCTGGCTCGTTTCGATGATGCGGAGTCGGAGTATGAACGAGCACGAATCCTGGATCCTGGCCTGGGACTTCCATCGCTCGGCCTCGCACTGGTGAGCGTGTACCAGGGTCGATTCGTCGCAGCAGAGACACATTTCGCGGAAGCGCTGGAACTGGCCGAGAACGAGCCCCGACGTGCTCGCGTTCTGGAGGCAGTGACTTCCTACCTGGACATGCGGGGGCGATCTGACAGCGTCTCTGTGCTCACGCGGAATCAGGCCGTAGCAAGAGGGCAGATGGGTGGCAGGCTCGCGGAGCTGCAACTGTTGGGGCTTCTCGCGGTTAAGCGCGCGCGGGCCAACGACTCCGCGGGAGCGCTCGCGCTCCTCGACACCGTGCGTGCTGAATTGGAGCCGCCGCTGGACGGCCTGGTGGATTTCTTCGAGACCCTGGTACACCGGGAGCTGGAAAACGCAGAGGATCTCGCAGCCGGAATCCCGGCCGTGCGGGGTCTGCTCGAGTCACTGGGCCTCGACGCGCTTTCCTGGTGGGGAGACATGCTGGAGGCCGAGTCTTTGAGGATGTCGGGAGGCTGTGAAGAGGCAGTAGGGCTGTATCGATCTGCCGCGGCCGCGATGCAGGAGCCGATGCTGTTCTATACCATCCGCGAGATGGGAACGGACCCGCTCACGGGCCAGGCGGCCTGTCTGCGCGACCTCGGTCGGTACGACGAAGCGGAGAAGTTGGTTCGCGAAGTCCTGCGTCGCATTCCGGCGGAGCCGACCGCGCACCTGGAGCTCGCCCGGCTCGAGGTAGCCAGGGGGAACCCGGCCGAGGCCAGGCAGGCGGTGGACGCGGCCCTCCTGGCATGGGCCGACGCCGATCCGGGATTCCGACCGGCGTCGGACGCACGAGCCCTTCGGGAGGCGCTGGCGGACTGAACAGGACCTTCGGCCGGCCGCCGAGGACCCGCACGCTGCCCTCTGTCGTCCGGTGCCTACCGAGGACCGCTATCGGCCTCGAGAGCCTGTCTCTCCTCTCGCATCCTCTGGTGTAACTGGATCCGTATGGAGTACTCGAAGATGTTGTCGACGTACTTCACGGGTTCTGCGCCCACGGTGCGGGCGACGAGCGGCTCGACTTCGCCGAACCAGAGATTCGGATCGAGTCCTCGACTGGCGGCCTGGCGCTGGATGCGCGAAATCCGCGTCGGACCCGCGTTGTAGGCCGCAAGCGCCAGAGCATAGGCCTGCTCATGGGCCGCTTCGGAATCGAGCTCGGGGTTATTCTCTACCTCGCTGAAATACGTGTCGATAACGTGGCGCATGTATTTCGCCCCCGCCTCGATGTTGGACTCCACCGTTGAGACGTCTTCGAAACCCATCTCGCGCGCCGTGGCAGGCATGAGTTGCATCAGGCCGATCGCGCCCCTCGAGCTGCGGCGACTCTGGTCAAGGCCCGATTCCTGGTATGCCTGGGCGGCGAGACGACGCCAGTCCAGATCGTAGAGTTCGGCATACGACTGGAAGGTCTCCATCAAATCGTCCAGCCGGCGGGCGATCTCGGATCCGGATACCTGCTCGACCCATTTCGGGCTCTCGAAATACCTTCGGATGAGTACGTTGCCCAGATACGTGCCCTTTCCGTGGGCCTTCGCGAATGCGTTGATGTGGCCTACGAGTTCAGGCGTCTCCTTCTGAACCGCGAAGGCGATCCGCGAGTTCTCGCGCGGCCGGACCGAGTCGTGAAGCGAAAGATCCGGGTACAGCTGCAACCAGAACTCGGCGATGTGGGCATCGACCACCGTCGCGGGGATGTCCCCGTCATGCACCATCTCGAGAATCGCACCGTCATCGAGCAACTCGTGCACCTCGAAGATTTCTGCTCCAGGCAGGCCTCTCTCCTCCAGCTCCTGATTCACCTTCTCGAGACTCTCTCGATAGCTGCTGGAACGTCTCACGTAGACGGACCTGCCAGACAGGTCTTCCAGCGCCTCGATCGGCTGGGCGTCAGGGCCCGTAGCCACGATCTCGTAGGCGTCGGCGACGAACGGCTCAGAAAAGTCCACTTCCTGCAGTCGCTCATCAGTAATCGTCAGATTCGCGGCGGCGATGTCACCTCGTCCGTCGCGAATGAACGGGATCAACTCGTCGCGGCGCACGGGTATGACGACCACGTGTACCCGGTCTTCTGGTCTCTCGATTCCGAGTCGTTCGTTCAGGAAGTCCTCGAATTCCCGGGCGGCTTCGAAGGTGATGCCCCCCTGCTTCGTTCCATCGACCGCGTAGTGCATGGGCTCGAAGACGGTCAGGAGCCGGATGAGGCCGAATCGCTCCGAGATGATTCCGTCCAGGTCGCCGTGCCATTCGCGAAGTACGAATTGGAGTTCGGGCGACTGTTCGTCGAGCGAGCTGATGAGATCGCTCGCAGGTTCGTCAGACCCGCCCTGCCGCGAATCTCGAGCGCCATCGCTCCCGTCCGAGCATCCTGTCGCCGGCACCGACATGACGACCAGGAGGACAAGCCAGATCAGCTTGGAGACGCGAATGCAGGCGCTTCGATTACCCGCCCGATCCTTCACCGCGGTCTCACGCATCACTGCCCTCCAGTTTGTTTGGCTCGACTCGCTGCCGCTCCTCCGACAGCATCAGCGTCAGCTGAAGCTGGATCGAGTACTCCATCACGTTCTGGACGTACTTTACCGGTTCGGAGCCCACCTCTCTCGCGACGATCAATTCCATCTGGTCGAACCAACGCCGCGAGTCGACTCCCCGGCTTTCGGCCGTGCGGCGCAGGCGTGAAATCCGGGTGGGCCCCGCGTTGTAAGCCGCGAGCGCGGTGGCGTAGGCCTCTTCCTCGGCTACTTTCCGGTCCACCCCGGGGTTGTTTTCGACATCGCTGAAGTAGGTGTCGATCACGTGGCGCATGTATTTGGCGCCAGCCTCCACGTTCGCGTCAGCCGTGCTGATGTCGTCAAACCCCATTTCGCGCGCTGTCGCCGGCATCAGTTGCATCAGTCCGATTGCGCCCCTCGAGCTTCGGCGGCTCTGGTCGAATCCCGACTCCTGGAATGACTGCGCGGCCAGGCGGCGCCAGTCGAGGTCGTACATGGCGGCCTTTTCCTGGAACAGTGCCTTGAGGCTGTCCAGCCTCTGGTTGACCAACCGGTCCTCGAGCGCCTCCAGCCAGTCCGTGTTCTTCATGTACCTGTTGATCAGGACGTTGCCCGTCAGGGTCCCCTTCTTGTTCGTCTTGACGAATGCGTTGATCTCCTCGAGCAACCGGGGTGCGTTCTTCTGCACGGCCCAGGCAATCTGTCCGTCTTCCCTGGGCCTCACCTCGTCGTTCCAGACCAGGTCGGGAAAGAAGTTGACCCAGAAGTCGGCTTTATGAGCGTCGACGATCGTTGTGGGAAGCTGCCCCTGTTGGACCAGCTTCAGGATCGCACCATCGTCCAGGATTTCGTCTACCTCGACGATCGAGGCCGGTGCAAGGCCTCGGTCATCAAGGTCACGATTGAGATGCTGGAGGCTCTCGAAATAGCTGCTGGAACGCCGCACGAAGACCGGTCTGCCCGAGAGTTCGTCCAGGCTGTTGACAGGATTCGCCGAGGGACCCGTCACCACCACTTCGAAAGCACCAGTAGCCAGCGGGTCGGAGAAGTCGACGTCGGCAAGCCGCTCTTCCGTGATCGTCAGGTTCGCGGCAGCGATATCACCCCGTCCGTCCCTGAGGAACGCAATAATCTGGTCACGTCGCACCGGCACGAGGATGATCCGGATTCTATCAGCCGCCCTTGTCTTTCCCATCCGCTGGTTGAGGAATTTCTCGAAGGCCCGGGCGGCTTCGACGGTCAAGCCTGCCTGCCTGCGGCCATCGACCAGGTAGTGCATCGGCTCGAACACGGTCAGGAGTCTCAGGAGCCTGGCTCGTTCGGCAACGATCCCGTCCAGGTCACCATGCCATTCTCCGAGGGCGAACTGGAGCTCGAGGGTCTGCTCGTCCAGACTGGTGAGCAGGTCATCCGCCGGCTGCTCCACGGATGTCACGGAGTCTCCAACGGCAGCCGTATCCGAGACGGAATCACCGCCCTCCGTGGTCACGACGGAATCTTCGCGGCCCGTGGTCACGACGGACTGCGCTCCGCGATCGATTCGATCTTGCGACTCAGAACAGCCGTTGAAGACCGCGGAGACAGCCAACACGGACCAAACGAGGGCCAGTCGCCAGCCGCGACGAGATCGTTGGACGGTGACCGTCGACGTCGGATCTGGCATTACGGACTCCTCCGATACCAAGGCATACCGCAATCTACTCTTGCTTCCCGTGCCTCGGTCAAACTCATGCGCTCTCGGAGTGGAACTGCGGGATGCCGCATGGTGTGAACATGTAATGCGGCGACTGAAGTCAAGGCGCGAACGCGATTCGGCGATTGCTCGACCTTGACCATTTCGGCGAGTGCGTCGATACTGGCGCGACCGGTTCTCACGTGGTGGGGCGGCAGGGAAGGGACGGGGAACGGCTTTCCGGCGCCGATCCGGTGCGATGATTCAGCAGACGCGGTGGCGTTGCGGTAACGGGCTTCGTGCACGGCACGGGCTCGAA
>JBDGUY010000062.1:0-9283 GCA_039585935.1 Gemmatimonadota bacterium | reverse complement strand
GGATCCCACGGCTTGAGCAGGTAGTAGTCGATGTGCACGTCGTTGATCGCCTTGATCGCCGCATCGGTGTCGGCGTAGGCCGTCAGGAGAACGCGCCGGGCGTCCGGGTAGATATCCACGGCCGTATCAAGGAACTCCACTCCGGACATTCCGGGCATTCGCTGGTCGACGAGAAACAGGGCCGACGACTCATCGCGCTGTTTGAGCTGGTTCAACAGCTCGAGCGCCGAGCTGCCGGAGTCCGCGCGCACGACGCGATACTCGGACCCGTACTCGCGCCGCAGGTCGCGTTCGACTGCCCGCAACACGTTGGAGTCGTCGTCCAGGGTAAGGATGAACGGCCTGCTCACTGGCTACCTCCCGTTGCTGCTTCGTCGGGCGGGCATTCGTCGGCGAGCTCGATGGGCACGCTGACCCGGAACACGGTCTGTCCCGGTTTCGAACGGACGTCGATCTGACCTCCGCACCGTCCCGTCACGATGCGGCGAACCACATCGAGTCCGAGACCGGTCCCGTCGCCGACCTGCTTGGTGGTGAAGAAGGGCTCGAAGATCCTCGAGCGGATCTCATCCGGGATCCCCGGCCCGTCGTCTTCGATCTCCACGGTCAGTTTCTCGCCGTTCCCGAATGTGCGAATGGTGATCGTCCCCTCGGTCCCGAGCGCTCCGATCGCGTTGTCGAGCAGGTTGGTCCACACCTGGTTCAGCTCACTGCCGCGGGTACCGATTCTCGGCAACTCCCGATCGTACTCGCGCACCACCGACAGGCCTTGCCTCAGCTTGTGGCCGAGCAGTGTGATCGCATCCTCGATTCCCCGGTGCACGTCGACGTCCTGGACCGGCGCCCGGTCCATGTGCGAGTAGGACTTCACCACTCCGACAAGCTCGGAAATGCTGCTCGAGCTGCCCGCGACGATTCCGACGAGATCTTTCGCCGTCAGCGCTTCCTGGAGCCAGGCCAGTGCCGGTGGGAGCGCCGCGGCCGGGAGCTTCCCGGCCAGAAGTTCCAGGTCATCGGGCCGGGCACCCGCCGCCACGAGCGCGGCCGCAGGCTCCCAGCCGTTCTCGATGCCGTGCCCCTCCAGCCAGGTAAGCATCTCCTCCTCGCGGTCGCTGACTTCGAGCGGCGACAGGTCGGACGTTCCTTTCCCCTGTGCGAGGCTCGCGAGCGACTCCCCGAGAATGGCCCAATGCTCGAATTCGATACCGACCTTCGCGAGAGCGACCGGTGACACCTGCAATCGCTCGATCGCATCCGCGAGCTGGTCGGCCGCGCGGGCCGCGGCCGCCGCCGGGTTGTTGAGTTCGTGGGCCAGGCCGGCGGACAGCTTCCCGAGCGCCGCCATCTTCTCGGTCTGACGCAGCTCCTCTTCCACCCGCAGACGCTCCGAGATATCCACGAACGTCACGACGCACCCGACTCGCTTGCCCTCGCGAAACATCGGATAGGACCAGTATTCGACGGCCATCGACGAACCGTCCGGCCGAAACAGCAGTTCATCGAGGACATGGGTGCCCTCCTCCTGCCGGAGTGCCTGGTAGATCCGGCATTCCGTTTCCGGATACGGTTCGCCGTTCGGCCGCGTGTGGTGAACCAGGTCGTGCATGTTCTTGCCGAGCAGCTGTTCCCTGTCCTCGTAGCCGAGCAGACGGACGCATGCCGGATTGGCGAACGTGCAGTCGCCGTTCAGATCGATACCGTAGATGCCCTCGCCGGTCGAGTCGAGAAGCAGCTGCACCAGCTCACCCGTCGCACGCAACTCGCCTTCGACTCTCAGCCGCTCCGAGATGTCCACGAACGTGACCACGCATCCCACGCGCTGTTCGTCACGGAACAGGGGAAACGACCAGTACTCCACCGGAAACGAGGACCCGTCGGGCCGGAACAACAGCTCGTCATCCACGTGCGTGCCCTCGTCCTGCCGGAGGGCCTTGTAAATGCGGCACTCTGATTCTGGATACGAGGTGCCGTCGGGACGGCTGTGGTGCACGAGATCGTGCATGTTTCGACCGATCAGCTCGTGCCTGCTCTCGTATCCCAGCATCCGTGCGCATGCCGGGTTCGCGAACGTGCAGTCGCCGTTCAGATCGATCCCGTAGATGCCCTCGCCGGTGGAGTTCAGCAGCATCCGGACCAGCTCGTCGCTCGCGACGAGCTGGTCCGCCTGTTTGGACACGCTATGCGGCCTGGATCGAGGAAACGGCCTGCTCGGTGGTCAATACCGCGCTGGCGATCATCCGGAAGTTCAGGATCGCCGCCTCGTAGAAGTCGCCGCCTGGAAGCTGCGCACCCGCCGTCGCGTCCTTCACCACCGCGACCTCGAAACCCTGCTCTGTCAGTTCACGCAGATGGGCTTCGACGCAGAGATTCGCCGACATTCCCGCCAGAATCACCTTGTCGATTCCCCGCTTGCGCAGCTGCAGAACGAGGTCGTTGGACTCTGGACCGTACACTTTGTGCGGGCTCGTGACGATGACTTCATCGCGTTCCAGCAACGACTTGAGCGGCTCGTGCCAATCCGCGCCGGAGCCGTCGAACCCATTCGTCTTCAAAGCACCTTCTCGATCGAACATCCCGACCGCGTGCATCATCTTCTCGAGCGCGCCGCCGAATTCCCATTTGTGGTCGTGGGGATAGTAGTAATGGGGTGACACGAACACCGGCATCCCGGTAGCCAGGGCAGCGGAAATGAGCTGGCGCAGGTGCTCTACCGTGTTGTTCGCCTGGACGCTCGCGCCGACCACTCCCCAGACGACCCCGTCCTCCGAAAGGAAGTCCTTCTGAGGATCCGTGATCACCAGCGCCGTCCGGCCCTTCTCGATCGAAAGACCCGGATTCGGAAGAATGTCGTCGTAGGTCTGCTGGTCACTCATTGTTCAGTACCTTTCCATTAGAGTAATTTCACCCGCGTCTGATTGGGCTTCGCGCCCGCCCTGATCGTCGTGCGGACCGCTTCGCATAGCCGCGAAGCGTTGAACGGGCGGGCCAGGATCCGCAGGGTCGGACTGCTCAAACGCCGCATCTCCTCGGAAATCGGCTCGTCCACGACCAGGATCACCGGCAACGTCTCGAATGCGCTCTCGTCCCGGAGCGCCCGATACAGCTCCATGCCGTTGCCTCCGGCGGTCGCACCTTCTGCGATGATCACGTCGACCCCCCGGTCGGCTGCCCTCTTCTTCGCCGCGGGTAGAGAGTCCGCCTCCAGGATCGCGGCGACATCAGTCGACTCGTTCACGAGGCAGCCACGCAGATAGCCGCGCATCTCACTGTCCTCGAGTACGAGGAGGATCACGACGCCGACCCCCGGAACGGGTTGTTCCGACCCCGGCTCCTTCGGTTCGCTGCCGGATGCGGCCCCTCGCACACCATCCTGATCCGAGCCCAGGAGACTCACCTCGAGCTCCAACTGCCGTGAAGGCCGCCGCGCTGAATCACCTGTGTCGCTGGTAGCTCCCACGCTGCGTCCCTTGGATCGAGGGTGCGTACGTCCGCTTGATCCAACCGTAATCAGGATGGAATGGGTGGCGTTAGGACGAGAGTCGCGGATCGTTGACGCACCGTCTCCGGGCTCGAACGGGCAACGATCGGAGACGCCTGGTCAGGAACCGGGCGGGTGTTGCTCGCGGTATCGGGAGGGCGAGGTGCCGAACTCCTGCCTGAAACACCGGGAAAAATGCGACACGCTGCGGAATCCAGTGCCGTACGCGATTTCTCCAACCGTACCGGCCCGTGCCGTGAGCAGCTGACCGGCGCGCTGCAGCCTGAGCGAGCGAATCAACTCGGCCGCCGACGGAACGTCCAGCTTCGCGAGCCGGCGGTACAGATTTGACCGGCTCTCCGACATGGCCCGTGCGAGCTCATCGACTCCGAACTCCGGGTCGTCCATGCGCTCCTCGATGGTCCGGCTGAGCTTCTCCAGGAACGCCTCGTCCGACGATTGTACCTCGATCAACCCGACGGCCAGTGGCGCGTGTACGGGAAGACGCTGTCGGAGGCGCCGGCGGGACTCGATGAGATTGTCGACCCGGGCGGTGAGCTCCGGCATGCTGAACGGCTTGGTGAGATAGTCGTCGGCCCCGGTTCCCAGCCCCTCGACCCTGCTTTCCAGCGATGCGTTCGCCGTGAGAAGCAGGATCGGGATGAAATCCAACTCGGGATCGGCCTTCATGATTTCACACAGTTCGATTCCATTCAGGCCCGGCATCAGCAGATCGCTGATTACCAGATCCGGGAGCTGTTCCCGGACCGTTTCGAGTCCACCATGGCCATCCGCGGCCTCGAGAACCCGGTAGAGTGGTTCGAGGTGAGCCCGCAGGTAGGCCCTGATGTCGGCCGAATCATCGATCACCAGGACGGTGGTCGTGTCCTCGACCGCCGGGCCATCGGGATCCTCCGGACTCGAGATCTCTACTCTGCCCGGCCGGTCTCCGTTCGGCGATTCTCCGTTCGAGCCAGCCGGAGCGACCGGCGAGCTCTCGGATTCCACTGAAGCCGCGGCGCTGAACTCGTAGTGAACCGGGTCATCGTCGATCACGTCCGGGCTCAGATGCGTCCGGCCAAGCGGGAGCCGGAAGGCGAATACACTTCCGAAGCCCTCCTCCGAGTTCACTTCGATCCCACCGCCATGCAGTTCCGCGAGTTCCCGGGCCAGTGACAGGCCGATACCCGTGCCCTTACGGCGACCCTGTCCGCGAACGCGATAGAAGCGCTCGAACAGGTGCGGTAGATGTTCGCTCGCGATCCCCGGTCCGTTGTCCCGGACCTCGATCACTGCCGTCGCCGGCGCTCCGTCGGAATCATCGGTTGGTGCTTCCGTCGTCAGCGACAGGCGGACCGTTCCCTCTGGAGGCGTAAACTTGAATGCATTCGACAGGAGATTGATCAGGACTTTTTCCAGCAGGTCCGGATCGAAGTACGCGAAGATCTGTTCGAGCGGGAGCAATCGGTTGAACGCCACCGAATTCCGCTCCGCCAGGGGCACGAACGCGAGACAGATTCCGTCGACGAAGGGCACGAGATCCCGCCGGCTCGCCAGCAGCTTCATCTGGCCACTTTCGATCCGGGCCACGTCGAGCAACTGGTTCACCAGCCGGAGCAGGCGTCGCGAGTTGCGCAGTGACAGCTCCAGCTGCCCTTCGGCCTGCGGGGATGTCGGGCCATGGGCACCTGCGAGCACGTCCTCCAGCGGGCCGATCGTGAGTGTGAGCGGTGTCCGGAATTCGTGTGAGATGTTGGCGAAGAACCGTGACTTGGCTTCGTCGACTTCTCTGAGTTTGGCGGCCTGCGCCTCGATCATGGATGTGCGTTCGGCGACGAGGCGTGAGAGTTCGTCCGCCCGCGACATGTGCGTCCGTTCGCGGTATCGGATGCCTGCGAGAACCAGGGCGAGGATGCTGCCCGTAATCACCAGTCGGAACCACAGAGTCTCGAAGAACCGGGGCTGTACGACGAGGACACTCGGTGCAGCGGACTCGTACCACACGCCGTCGCCGCGGGTCGCACGAACCTGGAATTCGTACGTGCCGGGGGGCACGTTGGTGTAAAACGCAGTACGCCGTCCGCCCGCCTCCACCCAGCCTTCCTGAAAGCCGACCAGGCGATACTGAAAACGCAGGTTCTCAGGCGCGAGGAAACTGAGTCCCGTGTAATCGATCTCGAAGTCCCTCTGGCTCGCAGCGAGTCGAGTGGGAGACGAGACCGATTCGACACCACGGAGATCCGACCGATCTCCAGCGGACCGGATATCCTCCACGTATACGGGGAACGGGACTTCGCTCGGGTGCGTGCCAGCCGGGTCTACCACGGACGCCCCGGCCTGCGTGGCGAACCACAAGCGCCCGTCACTGGCCGCGATGGCCGGCGACTGCACGCCTCCGTTTCCTTCTCTGTTTCCGAGACCATCGCGCTCGGTGTACGAGATCGAGTGAATCCCGCCGACCTTGCCGTCCACGAAGTCGCGGAGATCCGAACGAAGAACCCAGAATATGCCGCGATTCGAGCTCATCCAGAACCGGCCCTCTCCATCGGAAAGGATGGAGTGAATACCGTCGTCGTATAGACCGTCCTTCTGTCGGATGACGCTGATTCGTGCTTCCGAAGCGAGCTCGGCGGGCGCTGAGCCCACGGTCGTGTCCATCACGAGCGCCACACGGTTGAGACCCCGATCTTCGGTGCCAATCCAGATGACACCGTCTTCGTCTTCGTGAATCGAGCGCACGAGATTGCTGGACAGTCCGTCCGCCGTGGTGAGACTCTCGAAGCGCCCGTGATGGTAGCGCCCGACACCGCCTCCGTTCGTCCCGAGCCACAGCGATCCATCTGTCGCTTCATGAATCACGCGCACGAAATCGTGGGGCAGACCGTCCTTCGTCGTGAAGTGCTGAACGGAGCCGAGCGAGTCGCGGTACAGGCCCCTGTCGGTTCCGAACCAGAGCAGGCCGCTGCTGTCCTCGTAGATCGACTTCACGGTGTGGCCGGACAGAACAGTGGACGTACAGGCACCGTCCTCCAGGACGCAGGCGCCATAGTTGATCCGGCCGACCCACATTCGACCGGACCGATCCTCGAGTATCGCCTGCGGAAGCGAAGGAGAACCCGTGCCCTGCGCCACGACCTGGAATTCGCCGTCCTCGTACCGCAAGATCCCGCCCGACAGAGAGCCCAGCCAGATGCGACCGCTGGAGTCCTCGAATATCGGATAGACATTGGCTGCCGCGCCGTCAGCCGGCCCGTAGGTCCGGAACAGGGCCGGCTTCAGTCGATGAAGCCCATCGGCCGCCACCCACAGGCTGCCTTCATGGTCGAGCGCGATCGATGTGACAGGCGACCGACTCTCCAGCACGAGATTTCCGTTCCTGTACAGCCGCCTGTCGATTCCCAGCCAGCGATCACCGTCCTTCGAAACGGCGACCGTGAGGGGACCCTGCCCCGCCGCCACGATTCCAGGATCGAGGAGTCTCAACTGTCCGTCGTGCAGCGCGAACAACCCTTCGTACGTCGCGACGAGGATCGAGTCGCCCGCCACGCTCTGCATGGCCGCAACTCGAATTGGACCCGACCCTGCCTTTGCCAGCTGCCGAACGACTCCGCCATGCCACGCGAGCACCCCGTGGCCCGTGCCGACGTAGACAGTTCCGTCTGCGGCTTCGGCGAACGAGGTAGCGAGCCGGGACAGTGTGGCATCGCCCTCGGGACGAACAGCCGTGACCTTTTCTCCGTCCCAGCGAAGCGCCCCCTGACCGTCCGTGGCGAGCCAGGTGGCATCGTTTCCGTCCACGAACAGGGGACCTCCTCGCACCATCAGTCCGGGCTCGGCGAGCGGCTCGAACGCCCCGTCGCGCAGTACGAATACGCCCCGGTTGCTCGCGACCAGAGGGCGCCCGTCGGCGTCGAACGCCATCGACCTGATCGCCGTTCCGGGGTCATGCTTCACCTCGTAGACCTCGAAGCCGCCGGCGACGAGCTTCACGACGTGATCGTACTCCGCGGTCGACCAGAGACTTCCGTCAGGCCCTTCGAGGATGTCGACGAAGCGATTCGTGGGCAGTTCGGGATTCGTAGCTGTGTTGAACACCGTGAACCGGGCGCCGTCGAACCGGATCAGGCCATCGAAGCTGGAGAGCCAGAGATATCCGTCCTGCGCGAAGGCAAGCCCGTTGAGGTGGCTGAGCGGCAGGCCATCCTCGATCGTCCAGGTCTCATGGCCGAATTCGGTTCCCGGGGCCGGCACGACCGGCAGACCTGCCGGCTCCTGGGCTCGGGCCCGGCCGACACCGGCCGCTTGTAGTAGCCCGACCAGCAGAACGGCTGTGCCGATCCGACCCGGCCCGATCAATGGAATGGTCGCGAGGTGCGCAGGAGGTCGCGGGCGACACCGGGAAGTGTCTTGCGCATTGAGCCTCCTGGCCAGGGGAACTACTGTGGATCACCATCCCCATGAACGCCAAGCTCGGCGAATCCGTCAACCGCTGGCCAGTTCCGCCTCCATCTCCTCGATGAACTGCCTGGCGTTCTGATTAGACGGGTCCATGTCTGCTGCTTTTTCGTACATGTCGATCGATTCCTCGAGCCGGCCTGCCGCCCTCAAGCCTTCTCCGTAGCTGTCCCACACGTTGGAGGAATCCGGATAGTCGAGCGTATTGCGCTCGAACACCCACACCGCCTGGTCGACAGCGTCCCGGCGGAGCAGTACATAGCCGAGGCTGTTCACCGCCCCCTCGTCCAGCAGGTCCGGGTACTCAGCCTTCACCCGGTCGAAGGCCTCGATCCCGGCCTCCGTGCCCTCGTCCAGAAAGGCCTGCGTCACTTCGAGCCGCGCCAGCCGGACCGGATCGTCATACCTGCCGTACTCGAGCCAGCGCAGCGGCCAGTGGTCGTCGTCGAAGGCGAGATCGAGGATCGCCGGACCGATCGTCAGGCCGTTGGCGCTGTTCGTGAAATAGACCAGGGCGTCCCCGTCTTCCGGATAGGCGAGTACGAAGCAGCGGGCCGTGCCCTGGTCCCCCCAGTGCCAGAACGAAGGACCGCGGCGGCCCTCCTGGAGTCCCCAACCGAGGCCCCAGAACAGGTGGTCTCGCGCCTCCGGATTGTCGTCCCACGCGGCTTCCTTCAGGTCGGAGCCGGGCGTGAGCATCGCCGCGTGCGTCTCTGCGGCCAGGCCTTCGCCACCGATGATTGCGCCCACGAACCGGGCATAATCGGTGGCGGTGGTATGCAGGCTCCCCGCCGCGCTTCCGCGTTCCGGCGTCCGGCGGTTCGAGGGGAATCCAAGCTCGTCGTGCGGAATCGCCGCGAGGGAGTCGAAGGCTTCGACCCACACGTAGTGTGTGGAGGACATTCCGAGCGGCTCGAACACCTCCTGCATCCCGATCTGTTCGAGCGTCAGGCCCGTCTGCTTCTCGACTGCCCGCTGCAGGAACATGAAGCCCTCGCCGGAATAGCCCCAGCGCTCGCCGGGGTCGGCGTCGAACTCGAGCGGCGTGCCACCCCAGTTGGGAAGCCCGGTCGTGTGCGTGAGGACATGACGCGTGGTGAGTTCCTTCGCACGGTCATCATGTGCGAGGCGCTCGTATTGAAGAATGTCCCACAGCGGCTGGTCGAGGTCCCACTCGCCGCGGTCCGCCATCCGGAGGACCGCGTATGCAAACACCGGTTTGCTGAGCGATGCCGCTTCGAACACCGTCGCGTCTGTCACGGGCACCACGTGCGCCGAGTCCGCGTAGCCGAAGGCCGCCGTCGCGGTGATCTCGCCGGACTCCACGTACGCCAGCTGCAGACCCGGAAC
>JBDGUY010000061.1:0-9492 GCA_039585935.1 Gemmatimonadota bacterium | reverse complement strand
GATCAAGGCGATCAACGACGTGCACATCGACTACTACCTGCTCAAGCCGTGGGATCCGCCGGAGGAGAAGCTGTATCCGGTGCTCACCGATCTGCTGGAGCAGTGGCGCGCGGGGCATCGCCCGCCGTTCGAAGGGATCCGGGTCGTCGGGAACCGCTGGTCCCCGGCCACGCACCGCGCAAAGGACTTTTTGGCCCGGAACAACATTCCGTACCTGTGGCTCGACGTGGAGCAGCACCCGGACGCCGAAGCGCTACTGCAGGCGGCGGCGATCGACACGGGAGATCTGCCGGCGTTGTTCTTTCCCGACGGGACCACGCTGACGAAGCCCGACAACAGGGAGATCGCAGACCGGGTGGGACTCCGCACCAGCGCCGACAATCCGTTCTACGACCTGGTGGTCGTCGGGGCCGGCCCGGCCGGTCTCGCCGCATCCGTGTACGGAGCCTCCGAGGGGCTGAAGACGCTGGTGATCGAGGAGCACGCTCCGGGCGGTCAGGCGGGGATGAGCTCGCGCATCGAGAACTACCTTGGCTTTCCCAACGGACTGTCGGGCAGCGACCTTGCCCGGAGGGCCGTGAGCCAGGCCCGCCGATTCGGGGTGGAGATCCTCAACGCACAGCGGGTGGTGGGACTCAAGGCGGAGGGACCGGCGCGCACTGTAATGCTCGAGGACGGATCCGAGGTCGGGGGACGCGCCCTTCTGATCGCGACGGGGGTCGCCTACCGGAAGCTGGAGGCTCCCGGCGTGCAGGACCTGACAGGTGCCGGCGTGTATTACGGAGCCGCGATGACCGAGGGGGAGTCGGTGCGTGGCGAGGACGTGTACATCGTGGGTGGCGCCAACTCGGCCGGCCAGGCCGCCATGTACTTTTCCGCGTACGCCGGCACGGTGACGATGCTTGTCCGCGGAGAGTCGCTGGCCGCCAGCATGTCCCAGTACCTGATCGATCAGATCGGCGAGACCGAGAACATCCGCGTCTGGCCCCACTCCGAAGTGCTCGAAGCACATGGCGACGGCCGGCTCGAACAGCTTGTCCTCTCCCGTGACGGGGGGGATCGAACAGAGACCGTGCCCGCATGCGCCCTGTTCATCTTCATCGGCGCGAAGCCGCGGACCGCGTGGCTGGGCGACACGGTAGCGCGTGACGACCATGGCTTCATTCTGTCCGGACCCGAGGCGCTTGCCAATGGCGCAGCAGCCCCGTTCGAGCTGCTCGAACGGATTCCGTTCACGCTCGAGACGAGCCTGCCGGGTGTGTTCGTAGCCGGGGACGTGCGAAGGGGCTCCGTGAAGCGGGTGGCCTCAGCGGTCGGGGAAGGATCGATGGCGGTGATGTACGTGCACCGCCACCTGAGCTGCGTCTAGGCGTTTGGGCGGAAGCCGTCGGCCGGGTGTGTCAGGGAGTGAAAGCGCTTTCCAACATGACGCTCGCGACCAACGGATACGAATGGTGATGATCACCGGGCAAACCTGTCACTCCCGGCTCCCGGTGGTCGGCGCGGGTAAACTCGGACTCGCCTCCGAGGAGATAGACGCTTCAATCTCGTCCAACATTCGCTCGCGGGTCTCACGATCAAACACCCGGCCGTTCGCGATCACCGTGTCGATCCGTCGCGTGTTCCTGATGTCGGCGAGCGGGTCGGCGTCGAGCAACACGAGGTCGGCACGTCTGCCAACCACTATCGTGCCCACCTCTGCGTCCATGCCCATGAATGTGGCTGGAACAGCCGTGGCGCTGCGCAGAGCCTCGACAGGCGTCATCCCGAATGTCTCGACGAGCAACGCGAGCTCGTCATGCAGGCTGAACCCGAAGAACGTGCCCGTCGTCGGGACATCAGTACCTGCCATCATCTTCACGCCCGCCAACCGCGCCTCGTCCAGGAATTGATTGCTGCTCGCCATCATCTGCTGGATGACCTCCGGCGGCGGCCGTTCCTCGTCAGCGGCGTTCATTGCGATCGTCTCGATCCACCCTTGTCGGATCTTCGCGGACACATACTTGTTGCGGGCGTCGATCGACCCATCGGCGTCCTCGACGATGGCACTGACCGTCTGGAAAGACTGCGTTTCTGCCTCGTTCGTGACCAGGGTGGGAACCAGGTGCGTGTCGTTACGAAGCAGGGCGTCGAAGATCTCGCGCTTCTGTTCGGGAGATCTCTCGTTGAACCCCGGCAAGATGTTGTGCTCGATGCTCCGCTGCCCGCCGTCGGCGCTTTCTTCGAGACTCAAGATCCACACGTAGTGGCCCACGAGATGCGTTCCGGCATCAGTTGCCGCTTCGGCGATGGCCGCGAAGACCTCGGGCGACTCGGCATGTCGGATCTTGATGAAGTCCGCACCCAGCCCGGTCAGAGAATCGACGATCACCCGTGCCTCTCGCGAGTCTCCTACCAGAATCCTCGTGGAAAGGAACTCCTCTACCCCTTCCTCGTCCGCACCCTGATCGCGCATCAGCTCGACGTACTGGGCGACCCAGCTCGAGCTTTCCACCATCATGCCCGGAGTCTTGATACGGGGGCCGACGAGCACCCCGGCCTCGATCTGCTCTCTCAGCGCCACAGTCTCATGGATTTCGCTACCCATGTCACGCACTGTGGTCACACCGTTGATGATGAACAGGGGGAGCGTTCCCCCCAGGTCGCGCAGGTGTACGTGCATGTCCCACAGGCCCGGGATGAGGTACTTGCCGGCGCCGTCGATGACCCGGGCCGACGAGGGGTAGTCTACCGAGCCATCCGTGCCGATCGCGCTGATCTGGCTCTGCGCGATGACTACGGTCATGCCGGTTTGAGGGCCCGCACCTGTTCCGTCGATTACAGTGACGTTGCGGATCGCCAGGACTTCGGCGTCCGCGGTGCAGCCGGATGAGACTGCGAGTCCCAGGACCAGGGCAAATGCGGTAGTTCTCTTCATCAGGACCACCTGTTCAGCAGGTACCGATCTGAATCAGCGACTCGATTCCACGACCAAGAATACTCCCTGACCGGCCGGAACTCGGACCGCCGAAAGGTCCACCTCTGCTTCCGTCTGCAGGCCCTCGACCGTCGGGGCCCACGCCCTGACGTCCGGTCCGAATCCCAGGGTTTCCAGGTCCATCGACAGGCTCACCACCTCGTCCGCCGCCGACCACGAGGCCAGCGCGATGAGCACTGCGCCGGGACGCGCGTAGGTCGTGGCCAGGATCCGCGGATTGTCGGTCCCGACCGGGGCGTCCTCCAGCCAGTAACCCAGCATCCGGCTGTCGGCGATCCCGAACTCGTTCATCATCGCCCACACGGGCCGCGGGTCCACGTCACCGTACTTCCGGGCCGTCATCCCATACAGCATCCCGCGGTAGGGGTGGCCTCCGTCCTGCAGCATTTCCCCCAGCAGGCCGAACGGAAGGCCCGACACCTCCGTGAACCAGTAGTCCTCGTCCAGGCCGTACTCGAAGTACTCTCCGAACCACAGGCGGGAGATGAACGGAAAGTGCTCCATGTACAGCATCGCGCTGTTGATGTAGCCATCCCGCACGTTGAACTGGTTGGCGGAGTGGAGGTCGATCACCACCTCGTCGCGGTGTTCGTGCAGGACGGTCACCAGTCGCTTGACCGTCTCGCGGCTGAACGCGATGTCGTCGAGGTAGAGGCCGTCGATCTGCTGGTTCGCGGCCAGCCAGGCGAGGCCCTCGATGTAGTAGTTGGTCCATCGCGATGTGCCCTTGTTCAACATCGCGGCGTCGTCTACGCGCCACGCGTGCCACGCCGAGTGGTAGCCCGACTCCAGGTGCTCCTGCATCCACGAGTGTCCGCCGCCCTCCCCGTCGTTGAGGATCTCGTCTCCCAGGCTTCGCAGCGCGAACAGCTCGTTCGCCTTGTACGTCAACTCCCGGATCGTGTTGTACAGCTTGACCTTGATTCCCTTCTCGTGCGCTTCGTCGATGTACTCCGCCTGCTGCTTGAGATTGAAGAACGGGTAGTTGATGTAGGGGTTGATCTCGTTGGCGTGGTGGATGTTCACCACCGTCCCACCCCACGCGCGTACGGAATCGACAGGAACATACTGGTGCACGAACCGCGTCTCGAAGTGCGTCGCTGTGTCGATCGGCTTGAACGGCGTGATGAGGAAGCGGACGTTGAAGTTCAGGGTATCTCCGGCGGCCAGCGTCCTCGGGCCTGAGTAGTTGAGGGCCGTAACGCCACCACCGCCCGGCTCCTCGGTGATCCGGATCCCGCCCCGACCATCGTTATACCAGGCTTCGGGCAGCAGGAGCGGCTGGTTCCGGTAGAAATTCGTGTTCAGCGGCCGGACGTAGCCGTCATCCCGCAGCACGTACTGGAGGCCCCTGCTGATGCCCCCCAGCCAGGCGCCTTCCTGGTGGTTCTCCACGTTCCAGGTCCAGTCGACCTGCAGCGGCCGCTTCCCGCCTTTCCGGCCCAGGCCCAGCATGTACTCGGCCGCGCCGGGCACCAGGGAGATGGGTAGCGCGATCTCCTCCACCTCGACGTCCTCCAGGGCTACCAGGTAGATCCGGTAGTCCAGCATCCCGTCGTATTCCAGCGCGCCCTCGACCGTCATCCGAAACCGGTCCGAGCTGCTTTCGGTGGTCCACCGAACCCGGCCACGGCCTTCCCGCACGATGTCGAACGGGGCATGATCGAAGCTCTCGAGTCCTCCGGCTGCCGACGCCCCGCCCGCGGTCGATACCTCGAAGGCCAGCGGCCGCGCGAGGATGGGCTCCGGCTGCTCGGCGACCCCGGCGAGATCGGGAGTGAAATAGCTGAAAATCTCGACCGGCAGTCCCGATTCGCCCAGCTCCACCCGACGTCCGAGGATCGAGAGCGACCGGTCCTGCAAGGTGACCGGCTCGAACGGCTCGATGATGAACTCTGGATTCCGTCCGGCGATCGAGTTGAGCCAGAACAGTCGGGTCTGAAGCTCCGGTTCATCGAAGCCGCTGTTTACCGCCTGTCCGTTCTGCACCTCCAGCCTGACCTCAGTGCTCCGATCTCCTCGATTGCTGGAGGACACGGTGACGGTCCCTTCCAGAGCACCCGTGGGCTGGTCATCGGGAATCCAGACCCCGATCCACAGCGGCTGGACCATGCCTGCCGGAACGTCGATCTCCTTCGTGAACGGCACTCCTTTCTCGTCCGTTCCTCCGCAGTTGAAGCAGGTGAGGACATCGAACCAGGAAGAGGGGAAACCATCGAAGCTGACCTGCACGTCGCTCAGCGGCTCATCTCCTGACACGAGCGCAAGCTGGAAGGTGAACGCCTCTCCCTTCAAGACCTGGCTCGAGAAAGCCGGCGTCGCAGTGGCCGTGAGCTCCGTCCAGTGCCGCGGAATGAAATGCCGCATACGCACGGGGTAGTCGCGATGCTCCGGAACCACCGCCCAGCCGTCAGGGGCGCCCCGCATGAACATCGCTGTCTCCTCGTCCGTGGCGATCACTTCCATCGGGAAGAAGGAGTGGAAGTCGTTGACGGACTGGATCTTCGTGGCCCGGGCCTGCGTAAGGTCAGCCGGTCTCCGCGTGCGGACCTGCCGTTCCCACTCCGGGTCGGGATCCGGGGACAGGCCGGCCCACGAGATGTCCTCGGATTCCTCTCGAAGCTGGGCTTGAGTGGGGTAGGTGATGGTCGGGTAGTAACCGCCGGTGGACTGCCAGGGCATGTAATAGACGTGGTACTCGGAGGAGCTACTGTTCGGCTGAAAGACGACGATTCCCTCCGCATTTGTCACACGAACGGCCGCGGCATTCTGCACCGCCGTACCGGTCGCGGCGTCCACCACGATCACGGCTTTCGAAGCTGGATCGCGATCGTGGCGCCGCCACGGAATGGTGACGAGCACGGCGTCGGCTTCCTCGCCGGGACTGACATCGACCACGGCCCGGTGATTCCCCCACGACACGCCCTTGTCTCCCGCCGGGAGGTGCGGCTCCCAGTTTCCGGCCTCGAACACGACCCCGTCCACTTCATTGGAAATGGCCGTCGTGCGGTATAGTTCTCCCGGCTCGGCGGGCGGCTCGGAGCATGCCAGTGGAAGCAAGAGCGACAGGACGAGAGCCGCTGCCGAGCCCATGCGCTGCTGGTGCGATTTCATTACGCGCTCAACCGTTCTGTTCGAGTGCTCGGCGGATCATCCGGCCGTCCAGGTCCGTGTCCAGCTCCGCGCTAAGAATCTCCAGCTCGGGCCTCCGCGAGCGGCTCAGCTCCTCCGCCTCGGCGGTCCGGCCCAGGGCTTCCAGAGAGGGAATGACCAGCAGATCCAGCTGTGTGAGAGGCCGGTCCAGGTCACCGGTCGCATCCACCACGGCCTGGAAGGCGTCATGTGCGGCCGATTCGCTTCCGAGGGCCTCCTCCGTCACCCCCTGGAGGAAGTTGACCAGCCGCTCCTCGGGCTCATAGGGTCGGCCCTGTCCCAGAGACTCCGGCCACTCGAGGGCAGCGGCAAGTTGCACCCGGGCCGCCGGGTAATCTCCCGCCTGCATGGCGTCGAGTGCCAGGAGCGTATACGCCTGCTCCCACATCCGGTGGCTGTCCCGGGCGTTCTCAGACGGAAGGACCCGGGTCGCACCCAGGATCCGGGCAGCCTCCTGGGCCCGTCCCAGGTAGATGAGAGCCCGTGCTTCGAGCAGCTCCAGGTTGAAATCCCCGGGAAACCGCTGTCGCGCTGCGCTCGATGCGGCCAGCGCATTATCCCATTGACCCGATTCCTGCAGGTAGCGGATGAGCTGAATGTGGACAGTCCGGTCATCTGAAGACAACGCCACAGCCCGCCTCAGGTCCGGCTCCGGGTCCGTGCCCCGCAGCTGGCTCAGCAGGTGGGAACGGGCCACGTACGCCGGCCCGAATTCCGGCTCGTTGCCCAGTGCGTCCAGCTGGATCGCAGCGTCTTCGTCGCGGTCGAGCGCCCACAGGTTCAGGCCCTGAAGCCAGGTCCACAGCCAGGCGTCGTTGTTCCGGGCCGCCCATTCCAGTACCGGCAGGGTCTCGGGCCGGTAGGGGAAGGCGAACGCCGGGTCGTGATTTCCGGCGAGCAGGGCCGGGTCATCCGCCAGAGCAGCCTGCCAGGCGAGGCGCACTGGACCTGGTTCGAAGTCGAGGCGCAGGGCAACGATCGCAAGGGCGTCATCGATAAGCCCGAGGTTGGCATACCCGATCGCCAACTCGAGCAGGGACTGCTCCGGGAACTCACCGCCGAGTGTCGAGAGGAAGCCGTCGCCGGCGGTGTCTGTCGTCCCCCCGGCGGCCGACAGGAACTGCTCGGCCCGAGCAAAGTGGTGCAGGGGATCGAGGCTCAGCAGCTCCCGTATGGCCTCCTCCGCCAGAGCTTCGTCGCCGGCTTTTCGCCCGCTGACGGCCCGCGCTCGCCAGGCCGGCACGCTGGTCCGATCGAAGTCGAGCGCCAGTCGGGCGTACCGGGCGGCCTCCCGCCAATCCCCGTTTCCGATCATCAACTCGGCCAGCTGCACATATGCGGCTGACCGCCAGGCCATCGAACGTGCCGCCCAGCCGAAGGCATCCCGGGCATCGGCGATCTGGTTCAGGGCGCGGTACAGGGAACCCGCCCGGAAGTTGGCTCCGGCATCGTACGCGTCCAGCTGGAGTGCCCGATTGACGTACTCCAGCCCGGCCTCGTACAAGGCGCTCCGGTAGCAAAGGTCAGCCATTCCCAGCAAGGCGTCCCGGTTCCATGGCTCCCGGGACAGGGCTGCCTCGAACAGCTCGCGGGCCGGTCCGTATCGTCTCCCCTTGAGAAGCTCCCGGGCCTCGAACAGCAGCCGATCCGCCTCGGGGATGGCAGCCCAGGCTTCCGGGTCGGTGCTGAACGGCCTCGAAAGAATCCGGCCGGACGGATCCGAATCGTATTCGAGGCCGAGAGCGGGGAGCCGCACTCGATAGGGTGCTCCGCCGGTGATCTCAACGGTGGTCACGTGCGGCTCGAGGGCCTTGAGTGTCACCGGAATCTCCGCTACCGGCGCGGCCGATTCGGTGTCCGTTGCGGTGAGTTCATCTCCGGACCACACCCTGATCGTGTCAGACACTTCACCGAACGCGTTGACCGAGATCGTCAGGCGAGACTCGTCGGCCTGAACGTGCATGACTCCGTCCCGGGACGCGTCCGTCAGGCCCCCGGTTCCTTCCACGGGAAACCAGGTCTCAGTCCACCGGCTGGCCGACAGGGGATCGAATCCCGCCTGGGTGATCGGGTTCACGGCAGAACCGGGGGAGTACTGGACGAACAGGCGACCGGCCTGGTACTCGACGTACTGTCCATCCGTGTCCGTCAGAAGCCCTTCCCACACCCCGCCCTCACGGGAAAGCGCCCACAGCCACAGCTTCTGCCCGGGCATCTCCTCGTGCCGCGACCAGTGGCCGAATCCGTAGTCCTCGTCGTGATAGTAGCCGCCGAAGAAATCGTTCAACTCGCCCACGACGTGATACGACTTGTGTCCCGCAAATGTGTTGTTGCGGTACAGGGGGAGGAAGCGGCCTTCGTCGTCCTCCGGCCAGTCCATCTCGGCGCCCGAGTGCTCGAGGTACGCATTCCCCGGGATGGACATCTCCAGGTCGTCGCGGGCGAAGGCGGCTGCCGTCATCCAGTTGTAGTAGGGTTGCTCCAACGGAGTTGGGTTGTACCACAGGACGTTGGTCTCGAACCAGGCCCGGTCCGGTGGAAGTCGGATCTCGACCCGCCAGTGGGTCCGGGACGGAAGGTCCATGCTTCCCACCCAGCAGCTCACGCTGCCATCAGGATTCTCCCGAAGCAGGTAGTCCACCGGCGTGGCGGTGGCCGGAGTGTGACCGATGACGCCGAAGTTGAATTCGATCCCGCCGGAGGTCCACGGACCCCGGAGGGCGATGTTCCGGAACTTCATCACTTCGTTCCGATAGATGAACTCGTGCCCGTTCTGCTTGACGATCGCCCCCCACACCTTCCCTCCGACCTCCGGCAGCACGAACACCTCGATCAAGTCGTTCTCCAGCCGGACAACTTTCCACTCCCGGGGCTCGGCGGCGGCGGAATAGCCCTCGAACGAGTGGTACGGGTACAGTCGCTCGTCCCGGGTCAGGATTGGGATCGGATTCGGTTCGGAAAACGGGTAGGTAGAAAGAGTCCGGACTTCCTCCGAGATGCGGGCGGTCTGGGAGGCTCCAGGTGCGGGCCAGATCGCCAGGACAACGAGCGCCAGCGGCAGACGAAATGACCGGATCATGGCAAGCCGGGGTCTGAGACGACGGAACCCCGTCTACTCCTCTGTCGTGAACTGGATCGGCTGGGAGATCCACACCGAGCGCGCGTTTCCGTAACTGTCCTGCGCGGGGGAGAATTCCATCGAGCCGACCAGGCGGAGAGCGGCCCCGTCGAGTTCTGGATATCCAGATGATTCTCTCACTTCCGCGTCGCCGACTTCGCCAGTCTCATCGACGAATACCCACAACCCGACCGTTCCCCCGACACCATCCTCCCGTAGCTGCTTCGGATACACGGTCTCGAGC